>NZ_JCAQHY010000151.1:0-62426 GCF_059621045.1 Vagococcus sp. WN80Y | reverse complement strand
TTGTTTGGTTACTTTTATTTTAGCAAAAGTGTTCTTATTTTTGTACAACAAAATAATCCAGATGCCAATCAATTTGACTGGTATCTGGATTTTTCGTTTAGACTTATGTCCCAAGCTCTTCTTCTCGCTATACTTATTTCAAATTCTGTTATTGGCGTCGGAAGCCTTCGATAATCGCCGCCGTCTCTTCAACTGCTTTATCATCCACTACAACCACTTGAGCGTTAAGCTTCTTGAAAACATCCTCTGCATATTGAATTTCTTCTTTAATCCGTTCGATGTTAGCATATTTAGACTCGCCACTAAGTCCTAAACCATTTAAGCGAGATTGTCTAATCGTCAAAATCCGTTCTGGATCTGCGGTTAAGCCAATAATTTTTTCTGCTGGGATATCCAGTAATTCCTCTGGTAAGGGAACTTCTGGAATCAATGGCAAGTTAGACACTTTATAACTCTTATTAGCTAGATACATGCTTAGAGGGGTTTTTGAGGTTCTAGATACACCTAAAATAACAAAGTCTGATTGTTTGAAGCCACGGGAATCCTTCCCATCATCATATTTTATCGCAAATTCGATAGCAGCCACCCGATTAAAGTATTCTTGATTTAATTTGTGAAGAGCACCTGGCTCCTCGTTAGGAATAATCCCAGTCTTCCCTTGAATCAACTCAGTTAAAGGTGTCATGTAGTCCACATAATCAAGCCCTGTTCGAGCAGCAAATGCCTCTAATACTTTAACCAAATCGCGACTCACAAGCGTTGCTACAACTACTGCTCGTTCCTTTAATGCATCTGCTAAAATCTTGGTTAGATCGGCTTCATTATTAATAAAAGGAAATCGCCGAATATCCGTTTCATCAATCTCGGGAAATTGTGCCATTACGGCGGAGATAACTTTCTGGGCAGTCTCACCAACAGAGTCTGAGACAATAAATAGGTTTGCTTTCGTCATTTTTTTCATTCCTCTTTTATTCTTCTTTATTTTTTTCGACTTCGTAACCAGCAGCTACAAAATGGCTTAATAACTTACTTTTAGATATTTTGCCAATTACTTTTGAACTGCCCTCTGCTTCCACTACGGGCAAGGAATCAACTTGCTGATGAATAATTAAATAACCAGCATCAATGATTCGTTCTTTCGGCGTAATGGTGATGATATTAGGCACCCTTGTCATAATCATCGCAACAGGTGTCTGACTAATATTGCCATTATTAACAGTTGCTCGCAATAAATCCTTACGAGACAAGAGGCCAACAAAATCTCCTTCATCATCAATTACATAGAGACTGCCTGTATTATGCATAAATAGATCCGTTATTGCATCTTGAATGGACGTCCCTTGTTTAATAAAGACTGGTGGAACCATGATTTCTTGGACCTTTAGGTGGAATAACTCTTCGTAAAGCAAAGGTTCAATCGTCTGACCCGAATAAATATAACCAACTCGAGGTCGTGCATCAAGTATCCCTGTCATAGTCAAAAGGGATAAATCGCTTCTTAAGGTCGGCTTAGTTAACCCTAGCTTCTCCGCAATCTTATCGCCACTAATGGGTTCGTTACTTTTGACTATCTTAATAATTTTTTTCTGTCTTTCTGATAGCTCCATGTTAATCCCTCGTCTTATTAGTTAATAATTACATTATATAAGACGTATCATTCAATTACAATAGCTTTATTAAAAACTTAAAAAGAATATAAAAGAGTCATAATGATCGTATTAGATTTAAAACAACCTATTTTATGAGAGAGAATTTTCTTTAAAACTAGGCTCTCTTCTCCCGTATGGCAGCGTGTGCCACAGCTAAACGAGCAATCGGTACCCTGTAAGCAGAGCATGAGACGTAATCTAAGCCAATTTCTTGGAAGAAGGCGATAGATTCAGGATTGCCGCCAACTTCCCCACAGACCCCAATTTTCAGATTTGGTTTAGTCTCGCGCCCCTTTTTAACTGCCATCTGCATTAATTGACCAACCCCTTCTATATCTACCTGTTGGAATGGATCGAGTGGTAAAAGTCCCTCTCTTTGATAATGAGTAATAAATTTTCCGGCATCATCACGAGAATAACCGTACGTCATTTGTGTAAGATCGTTTGTTCCAAAACTAAAGAATTCTGCTGTTTCCGCTAGCTGATCCGCAATCAGGCAAGCCCGTGGCAACTCAATCATCGTCCCAATTGTGTAATTAACTTCTTGTTGTTCCTCAGCGAATACACGCTCGATAACAGCAATCAATATGCCTCTTAAACGCTCTAATTCCGCTTTAACGCCAACCAGAGGAATCATGATTTCTGGCTCAACCTTCACACCCGCTTTGGCTAACTCACAACTACTGCGAATAATCGCTTCAACCTGCATTTCATATATTTCAGGAAAGGTCACGCCAAGACGACACCCACGATGACCTAGCATTGGATTCGTCTCATGTAGATCTCTAACGCGAGCTTGTAAGGTCAAGACATCCATCTCTAATTCTTTTGCTAATTCACGTTCTTCTTTTTCAGTATGCGGTAAAAACTCATGTAAAGGCGGATCAAGCAGACGAATCACAATTCCACGTTCCTGTGTCACTTGAAAGAGTGAGCGAAAATCTTCTGTTTGAACACTTAACAGGGTTTTTAATGGTGCTCGGCGTTCCTCGAGAGTTTCTGCTAAAATCAATTGACGCATGGCCTTTAAGCTCGATCCTTCAAAAAACATATGCTCCGTTCGAGCTAACCCAATGCCCGTTGCCCCAAACTTAAAGGCAGCGGTCATATCTTGAGTGGTTTCAGCATTCGCCCTCACTTTCATCGTAGCAACCTGATCAGCCCACTGCATTAATTCTTGGAAGACCTGGCTTTCTTCACTGCGCTCAGTCTCAACAGCGCCGAGATAAATAATTCCATGACTTCCATCGACTGAAATAATATCCCCTTCTTTAAGTAGCCCCTCACCGTAACGGATGGTTCTAACTGTCTCATTTACCTCTAAATCCTGACAACCAGCGACACAACATGTTCCCATACCGCGCGCAACCACTGCAGCATGAGAGGTCATCCCGCCACGACTCGTCACAATTGCCTGACTAATGCTCATCGCCTCCACATCCTCTGGCGATGTTTCTTGACGAACAAGGATCACCTTCTCTCCCTCAGACACATACTTTTTCGCCGTTTGAGTATCAAAAACGACCATTCCTGTAGCCGCACCAGGACTCGCTGGTAGGCCATGGCCAATTTCTGCTGCCTGTTTCAACCCGTCTAATGTAAAAATCGGGTGTAGCAATTGATCAATCATCTCTGGCTGAATTCGTAATAGCGCCTCTTCCTTTGAAATAATCCCTTCAACGGCAAGGTCATGAGCCACTTGAAAAGAGGCTCTCGCCGTTCGTTTTCCATTACGTGTTTGTAAAAAATACAGAACGCCCTCTTCAATTGTAAACTCAATATCCTGCATATCAGCATAGTGTTTTTCTAATAACATCGCTGTTTGTTGAAAAGTCTGAAACACCTCTGGCATTCTGTCAGCCAATTGACTAATAGGCTCTGGCGTACGAATCCCGGCTACCACATCTTCTCCCTGAGCATTCAGTAAAAATTCGCCAAATAACTGATTATCGCCTGTTGCAGGATGACGCGTAAAAGCAACACCTGTCCCACTATTTTCGCCACTATTTCCAAAAACCATCGTCTGAATATTAACTGCTGTCCCTAAATCATGAGGCAGACCATTCAAATTGCGGTAAACAATTGCCCGATGATTATTCCACGATCTAAATACGGCTTCAATCGCCAAAAAGAGTTGTGTCAATGGCTCTTGCGGAAACGCTTGATGAATCGTTTCTTGATAAATATCTTGATACGCCCGAACCACTTGCTTTAAATCCTCTGCAGTCAAATCTGTATCTGATTGGTACTCATATTGATCCTTCAAGTAATCTAAGTATTGTTCAAAGCGATTTTTATCAATCCCGTAAACCACATCACCAAACATCTGCAACAATCGGCGATAGCAATCATAAGCAAAGCGCGCATCTCCTGTTTTTTGAGCCAGTGCCTCAACGGTCTGATCATTAAGCCCTAAATTTAAAATAGTGTCCATCATCCCCGGCATTGAGAAAACTGAACCACTTCGCACAGACACTAGCAACGGATCATGACTGTCATTAAAATTTTTCCCATGAGCGACCTCTAACTCCTTTAAAGCCCCTAATACCTCTTGCTGCAATTCTTGAGATAACTGCTCCTGCTGATTTAAATAAGTCATACAAGCACCTGTACTTATAGTAAAACCTGGAGGAACGGGTAAACCAAGACTTACCATCTCCGCTAAATTAGCGCCCTTCCCTCCTAAAATTTCCTTCATAGAGGCATTACCTTCGTGAAACTGAAAGACCTGTTGGCTCATTAGAAACTCTCCATTCTTCAATAAGACGTATTATTGTTGATAAACACAATATATATGACGTCTTATTAAAAATCAATAGTTTTAGATAAATTTAATCATTCTTAACATTGGTCACTTAGAATAATTGCTCGTAAAATCAACGATTTATGCTATAGTTATAGTAACTAACAGATAAAGGATGTGACTGAGTAAATGAATTCTGAAACAATACTTTACCTAACAAGACATGGTCAGACCATGCTTAACGCAACTAAGCGAGTCCAAGGCTGGGCTGATGCTCCGTTAACACCTGAAGGACGCAAAAGCATCACTTACTTGAGTAAAGGACTAAAGGATATTCCTTTTTCTGTCGCCTATTCTAGCGATAGTGGTCGTGCTCAAGAGACAACACAGTTAATTTTAGATAGACAAGCCACCATCGCTCATCATTGCGATCCTAGAATCAGAGAATGGAGCTTTGGCAGCTTTGAAGGTGAATTAGAAGCCACTTGGATGCAAATGATGGCAAACCGAGCTGGTTTTGAGCATGCCGCTGACATGATGGCAGAATCCCCTTCTTACGAGCAAATCGCTGAGGCAATTTTTGATTTAGATGAACGTGGCTGGGCTGAACCATATGAACTCATCGAAAAACGAATTCTAACAGGAATAACAGATATTGCTGAAAAGGAAGCTGGCCACGTTTTAGTTGTCACTCATGGTTTAACCATCTCTCATTTTCTTTCACTTGTTTCCAAGCAACCCGTTTACCCTCAGCTTGAAAATGGCAGCATTTCAAAGGTTCGTTACCACAAAGGACAATTTGAGGTCTTAAGCGTTAATGATATGACTTACTTAGAACAAGGAAAATAACGTAAATAGCCTGAGAAAGGTCACTCCTCTCTCAGGCTATTTTATTTATCTAAATTAATTGCTGCTTTCTTGAATCACACAAGGCCCCATCCACATCTATAAAAATTATTTTCCCCATAAAATTTCTCCAAATTCTTACAAACTAATTTCTAACCTCCTTAGCCTAGATTCTCCCCGTTAGAAGCAATAACTTCCTTGTACCAATAGAAAGAGTCCTTAGGAGTACGGTCTAAGCTTCCATTTCCCTGATCGTCTTGATCCACATAGATAAAACCGTAACGCTTACTCATCTGAGACGTGCCACAACTTATCAAATCAATACAGCCCCAAGTGGTATATCCCATTAAATCAACACCATCGATAATCGCTTCCTTCATTTGCTCCACATGCTTCTTGATGTAATCAATTCGGTAATCATCATGAATTTTACCATCTTCAGATATACTATCCTTGGCTCCCAAACCATTTTCACAAACGAATAGCGGCAACTCATAACGATCATACAGCTTCATCAATGAGATTCGCAACCCTATCGGATCAATTGGCCAATCCCATTGTGACAACTCCAAGAATTCATTTTTAATCGGACTATCAAATGAGCCTGCAAGCTTAGCTGCATCTGGACGAGCTTCTGTCACATGAGTCATATAGTAACTAATAGCCACAAAATCAACTGTTCCTGCCTTCAAGATAGCCTCATCTTCCTCCTCCATCACAATAGTCAACTGATTATCAGCGAAATAGCGCGTCATATAAGTGGGATAAGCGCCACGAGCTTGGACATCAGGATAAAACATATTCAATTGATTGGATTTTAATGCTTGTAACTGATCTTCTGGTTTTGTTGTTTTAGCATAGGACTCAATCTGATTAATCATACAGCCGATTTTAGCAGTCGGCATTAGCTCATGGGCCAGCTTGACTGCTAAGGCACTTGCGATAAACTGATGGTGAGACGCTTGATACGTCGCTTCTAACAGATTATCAAGCTTATCAGTTAACGTTCCTGCCCCAGTATATAGGCTATTCAAATTCATATTCATCTCATTGAATGTAATCCAATACTTAACTTTCCCCCCGTATCGTTCAAATAAGACCCGAGCATAACGTTCAAACAGTGGAATCAATTCACGGCTAACCCAGCCATTGTATTTTTTTGTCAATTCAATTGGCATCTCATAATGAGACATGGTCACAAGAGGTTCAATTCCGTATTTAGCACATTCATCAAACACCTTATCATAGAAAGCAAGGCCTTCTTCATTCGGTTCAGTTTCCAATCCTGTCGGAAAAATACGCGCCCAAGAAATTGAAATTCTAAAGGTTTTAAAGCCCATTTCTGCGAATAGCGCGATGTCCTCTTGATAACGGTGATAAAAATCAATTCCCCACCGTTTAGGGAATAAATATTTTTCTGGATGCTCCGTATATTCACTCAACTCTTTTGAACTAACATTAAATGTAAAATTATCCACCGCGCCTTTAGCATATGGATCTTTATATGCTGCCAAATCTGAGGTTGATAACCCTTTTCCCCCTTCATCAAATGCTCCTTCTATTTGATTAGCTGCTGTAGCACCACCCCATAAAAAGCCTTCTGGAAAACCTGTTTTTACGTTGTTTATCATGCTTATTTCCTCCTAATGATTTCATTTATTAATAAAAGTCTACGACTCTTTATTTCTTCTAATACGGCTTAATTGATTAACATTAATAATTTAGTTTCACCTGCTGCTACCACTGCCTCAGCGGTGTGTATCACATCAAGATATTGCGCAGCATTTGTTACAATAACAGGGCTAATCATGTTATAGTTTTTTGCGACTAGTTCAGCCAAATTAAAGCCTATCAACGGATCACCTAAGCTTACTTTTTGACCATCTGTCACAAACAGCTCAAAGCCCTGCCCTTGTAACTCCACCGTTTCAAGCCCAATATGAATAAGGACCTCAACGCCATCATCAGATCGTAATCCTATCGCGTGATTCGTCGGAGTCACCATCATCACCTCGCCAGTAAATGGTGCCTTCACTATTCCCTCTGTCGGTACTATAGCAACGCCCTTGCCAACCATCCCTTCTGAAAAAGTGGCATCTGGCACCGTTTCAAGTGGTTGAATTCGTCCTGTTAGCGGGCTTAATACTTCAATCGGCTGCTCACTAGCCATAGCTTTTGTCACCGATTCACGTGGTACGACAACAGCCACTTTTTCTTGCTCATCATCAAATTTTAATAACAACGTCACCACGAATGAAACAGCAAAACTAACGCCAATCCCAATCAACGCTATCAGAAAATTAGATGTTCCTTTTTCAATATAAGACGGCAACGCCATAATACCTGGTACTGCAAAAGCAAAGGTTTTAACATGGAATAGTCCATAAATTGCCCCACCAGCAGCTCCACCAGCCAAACTAGCATAAAAAGGTTTTTTTAGCTTCATCGTCACACCATAAATGGCCGGTTCAGTAATTCCAAATACAGCAGGTATCAAGGTTGAAAATGACAATTGCTTCATTTTCTGATTCTTCGTCTTTAGTAAAACTCCTAGGACCGCTCCTGCTTGTGCCAAGTTAGCCACTAAATTCATTGGCAATAACATGATGTCATAACCAACCTTGTCAAAGCTGGCAAATGTACTTGGAAAGAACGCATAGTGCATACCCGTGATAACAATAAGAGGCATCAATCCCCCCATCAACAAACCGGCAAAAGGACCTGCCACCTCAAATAGAGTAGCAAAGAAACGTTCTAAATAAACACCGATATAATTACCAAGTGGGGCAATAAACATCAGTGTCAATGGCGCCGTAATTATTAAGGTCAATAAAGGCGTAAAGATAATTTTTAGCGATTTTGGCACTAGTTTATTGATATAGCGATGAACATAACTAAGTAATAATACCCCTAATATAATCGGCAGTACTGACGAAGCATAACTATTCATAGGAATACTCATTCCAATAAATTTCAAGCTAGTAACCTCACCGCCAGCTGCATAATTCATCAATGTTGGATACATCAGAATTCCTGCTAAGGTAACCGCCAAAGAGGCTTCTGTTTTAAATCGTTTTGCCGCCGAAAAAGCTATTAGAAAGGGTAAAAAATGAAAGGGAGCATCCGAAATCACTGTCAATATTTCGTAATTAGAACTTGTTTCTGACATCAAATTCAGTGCGACAAGTAATGCCATAACCCCTTTAAGTAGACCGCCCCCCGTAATCGCAGGTAGTAGCGGGGTAAAAATTCCTGAGACCGTGTCTAACACTCGTTCAATCAGATTTCCTTTCACCTGTGGCTGATCGTCATCACTTACGCTAGTCTCTAACAAGCGAGCTAATTCATCATACACAGCGGTAACCTCGTTACCAATAATAATTTGAAATTGCCCACTTTGAAACTGAGCCCCTAAAACACCTTCTAATTGTTTGATCGCACCATCATTTATTTTTGTTTTATCTTTAAAATTAAATCGCAAACGAGTGATACAATGCCAGCTTTGATTAATATTCTCACTACCGCCCATTTGTGCGACGATCTCTTTTGCTAATTGTTTTTTATCCATTGCTCTTCTCCTTTTTTTCCTTTAGGCTAGTGAAGCATCTAAGTCGACTAGGTACCATAATCGACTACAATTATGACTTTTCTGTATAAAAATAACCTAAACAAAAATCTACACAGTAAATCCACTTTCTTTACTTGTGCAAATTTTTGCTTAGGTTAATGCCTATTTTCAGTGACACGCCTGACGCAAACATTTAATTTTTTTTATTCTCTTTAATAATTCGTTCAATATGAATGACTAGATAAACTAATTCATCCTCAGTAATTTTCCAGCCATACTCTCTTTCCAACATTTCTTTGATCATGAGACCACAAGCATAGCTCTTCATATAACGCTCTTGAATAATTTCTTTTAAGCTAACATCCATTTCAACTTTACTAATATCATTACTTCGTTGTCTTGCAATAAAATAACGTAAGTGAGTAATAAAACGCGAATAATTGATGGTCGTTTTATCCAAAGAAACCTCGAATAACGATTGGATAATTTTAACAATATTCTTCGTCACTGTTGTGACTTGGATCGTTTCTCCCATAGTTTGATTATCCATTTGGGCATTAACCAAATGAAGTGCAATAAACGACGCTTCAGTCTTAGGCAAGGCCACTCCCAGAGATTCTTGAATCACTCCCAAGGCTCGTTCACCCACCTCATATTCCTCGAAGTAAAGATGAGGAATTTCCCACTGAAAAGGACTGTCAATATCCAAGTTTTGCGCCTTACGCTCAAGTGCAAATCTTAAATGATCAGCTAAAGTAAACAAAATAGACGAATTTAACTTCTTAGAAAGAGTCGTTTCACCTAGATTAACTATTTTCTCAGTGACTGCCAACAGCTCAGGCGTCAAGCCCTCTAAGAGTTGACTAACTTGACTATTCACATCAGATTGAAAAATTTTACTTGCTAGACTTCGGTCTACTCTATCGCCTTTTTTCTTTTTAAACCCAATTCCGGTTCCAAATGCAACTAACTCTTCATCAGCTTCTGTCACAGCTAAAATAATGTTATTATTCAATGATTTTATTACTGTCAGCATTTGATTCCCTCCTAAAAAAAGCATAAAAAAACACCAACATCAATTTAACATTTACGAGAAAAAGGCACTCCTTTTTCTACGTTGTGATTGACTTGGTGGTGCCTGATCGTATCAGTAACACTCCTGTATCTAACTGTACCTAGACTTTATCATATTAAGAAAGGGTTGTCAAATATTTATTTTACATGTCTTATCAGTTGTTATTTTAAAAGAGGCTCAAAGTACTTTTAGCCTCTACAAAAGTCCGTTTGTCCGCTTATAATAATTTAAATGGAGTTGAGTACTCCAACTGATGACCTGTACCTCTTTCCACCTTAGGAGACTTAACACACGTGAAATATCGCTCGCCTCGCGCCCAAACACTTGCAAACTGGCTATTACTACCGTATCCCCCGCTTCAAGTTTTTCAATCAGCTGAGCATAAGCATCTCGTTTTCCTAGCCGCTCAATAAAAATTGTCTCACACTGATAATCTGAGACAATTTTTAATTGATCGTTAGTCGGTAATGGTCTTTTTTGTCGCACATATCCATAAGTTGCCATCTACTATCTTCTTTCTCTTCAAAATGACCTTAACTTAATGACGCTTCACTAGGAATTGTTTCTTCCTGTTGAGTATATTTATAAACACTCCCTAATGAGACCTCACACTCTGTCGCTATCCGTCTCATAGACCACTTTTGATCATGATATAAAAAGGAGATCCGATCAATCGTGTTCTCATCTAAAGTTGGACGACCTATTGGCTTACCAATCTGGCGCGCCATCCTAATTTTTTGCTTCATTCGTTCGCTTTTACAGTCGCTATCTGTTTCTGCAAGCAAGTCAAAAAAAGGATAAAAAAAGCGATCAGACTGCGTATCTAAGCCATCCTCAACACTGATCAATCGAATCTTCTTCTCTTTAAATAACCCTATCATCGATTGCAATTGGCGAAGACTTTTACCAAACACTTGCAGACTCATTACCACAACTTGATCAAAATCATTCAATCTAGCTAGTAGAACCATTAACTCCGTCTCTTCAACAAGTGAGGCTCCTTCAAAAAACAGCTCGTCACACTCATATTTAACAAGCCCTGCTAATTGCTCTGTTTCATTCATTGGAAATCCTTTTCTAACGTAGCCATACTTAGCCATTAAGCCTCTCTCCCTTCAATTTTAGGCTTGATCAACTCACTTAAATACGCACTTTCTGCCCCATAAGGCGGATAAACCAAGACCTCCTGCAACTCGTTGTAAATAACCGCCAACTCTTTCATTTCTTCATAAACTACTCGCGGTAGCTTCACATAACCTAGAAATCGCCTGACAGTTACTTGACTTAGCAGTAGCTCCTCTTTTTCTTTCACCATGTGCCGTAATATTGGCTGATATTTAAAGCTATACCAGCCTTCAGGGTAGTTCTGTTGATAGGTATACCATGCCCAGCTCAAGCCTTCTAAAGCTTTCTTTAACTGACTGTACTCTCTATATGACATGATTTTCTTTTTCATCTTATTCACTCATATCCTTTGGTTTTCTTTTCAGAAAAAAACTTACTCACGCTAACTTTACGTATTTATGGACCGTTCCTAAAGACACCCCACACTCAACTGAAATATCACGCAGAGTTTTCTTTTGAACACGGTGCAGATTCTTAATCTTACTAATCGTTTCATCATTAATCGTTGGCCTGCCACTAACAATGCCATTTGCATGAGCTTTTTTTAACCCTTGGCGTGTTCGGCGACTAATAATTGCTTTTTCATCACGTGCCAACTCATACAGCCATTCAAAATAAAGAGTATCTGATGGAATGTTTTTTTCAATCACTCGCAGTACTATATTTTCTCGCTTAATCAGTGTTAATAAAGGGAGTAATTGACTCACCTGTAACCCCATACTTTGAAAATTGACGACTACCAGTAACTCTTTTTTATGTCCCAATAAAAAGGCTTCAAATTGCTCAAAATTATCCTGATTCTCCCCTGCCTCAACGATTCTTTCACACTGTCCCTCCGTCATTAATCGGTGACGCTCATTCTTACAGCCAGTTTTCACTGTATAACCAATGATTGGTGTCACAGTCCTCTTCCCCTTTCACTTTGTTGGCTGACAATAATATTGCTAAAATGAACTCTTTGCCAACAACTATTTTTTACGATTCTGTTGTATCTGAATAGGTGAAATAAATAATCGAGCCCGTTGCTACGGCACCTATCACCAACTGTAAAAGCCAACTATCAGAATACTGCCGAGCAATTTGCAGACTGATGAGAGTCACCAAAAATGTCCCTACTAACCAGCCAATATGCTTAACTTGCATCATTTGTTGCTTTATACGATAAACCGTTGCTTGAGAAACATTGTAAAGCTTGGCCGTTCGTCTCAATGAATAATCTTGAAGTAAGGCATTAAAAATCCCCCAATAGCCTTTTCGCCCCTTCTCATTTTTTGAAAAAGCCCGATAATTACGCTTCTCTTCTTTACTTTCCTGTCCGACTGAAATAATTTTCAAGCCTTTGCCTGTGGACTGAACGCTTTTATTCATCCATCTCATCAACTGGCGCCACTCTTTTAAAGTTAAGCGAGCAAAACTGGCCACCTCCAAGTAAAGATGACGGGCTTCCATATCAGTCAAAATCACGAGCCACTCACTTGGTAAATCACTCAAATCATCTAGTGACGGAATCAAAACAGTATCTCCCTTTTGAGCAGTCGACAAAACGTTCTGAAACTCTACACGTTCTGCCCAATTTTCACGGTGGTGGCTCGTTTCCTGCCAAACTTTGTCAGCCCCTAGCTCTATTAATTGTCTCTTGGTAGTTGGCGAAGAATTTTTACTATACCCGAGCTTCATTCCAGGGCCTCCCTTCGTTCTTCACTCTTTCAGACCTGTTAAAATCTGATCGACTTGATACAATGGTCCGTCAGTCACAGCAGGTGTTTTTCGCCACCATGCCTCACGGTAGGCGTGGCCTTTGCTAGTAATTGCTTCAACTTTCATCACAAGCTTCAACTGATCCCCACTCACCATTCCTGAACTGGCCTGTAGCTGAGTGAAAATCGGCGCAGTTTCACCAGAAGCACCTGTTTCCAATTTTTTTGAATAATAATAATAGCCGTCCCCACCAGCTAACCAATCAGATTGTGTCACATCTGCAAGAACTTCAGCTGAGCTGACCGATTTCTGACGATTTAATGAATCAACTAAAATCGGCTGGATCATCACTCGAATAAACATCGCTTCTGTCCCTTTATTTTGAACACTTACCCGTCGTTCAACTCGTTGATTAGCAGGTAAAGAAGTCGTACCGCCAGTACCAGAATCCTTTAGCAAAACATGAAGCTCTCCTACTTGCTGATTCGTTCGTTTAAGATCAGATTCAGTCAAATACGCATTCGTTTCAGGAAACATCACACTTAGAAACATTACATACGTGCTTAGAGCAACGGTGATGACTGTTTTTAGCGGAAATTTTTGTCGTTTCACGGTCTTGCCTCCCTTTCCTTAGCGTCTGGATAACTCATACTCAAATGCATCATAAACTGGATTACCACTACTTTCTGGTATCTGCCACTGACCGTAAACACCGTTCGTTGCTTCACCAGCATTTGCGGTCACATCTAATCGGTGTAAGCTACCTTTTAGACGATTCGGTGCTGCCTCTGATAACTCAAGCTGATCGACTAAAACAGTCGTCATAGCTCCCGGATCTACCAATTTTGAATAATAATAGTAGCCAGTCTGAGTACCGACTTCCTCCTGATAGAGCCAATAGCCTGTCTCAGGTGGTGTTACAGGGTCGACTACGCCCCATGTATAACTCACAAAAGACAAATCCGTTGGTCGACTTTCCTGTCCTTTTCGGTAAACATAGCTTGATAATGTATCGGTCTGATAGTAGGTCACCTCGTCTGGTGTATAACGTCCGCCAACCTGCCAAGTAGTTGGATAGTCTAATAAAACTTTCGGTTTCCCCTCCAATGCCGGGTATGTTTTTAAATGACCATTCCCCGTCTGGTCCACTGTGTCCACTTCTAATGTCAGTATGCTTTCTTTTAAATTCACTCTAATAAACACAGGAACTTGGCCTGTATTAGCCACCTTTATCCCAGGAGTCAATGGAGCTTGATGAGTCAATAAACCACCTAGCTGTCCCTGAACTTCAATCGTTGGAACTAGAAGTTCTTCTTTCCCCTGCATATGATTTTTTCGCCACTTGGCAAAACTCGTCCAAGCAAAGGTCGCATTAATCACTAATACAAGACTTAATAAGCCCATGAATACCCCAAAAAACCGTTTGTTTTCTTGTAAAGACAATCCTTTTCGCTTCACATTGCGCTGTCTATTAGTCACACTAGACCTCCCTTCTACCCCTATCATCAATTGAATGAATGACATGATCCTTCACTCAACTCATGATAGGGTTCTAAAGCATCATGAGTTGGTTCGAGCTTGCTTTTTTTTCGCCACAATCAAACTAACCATCGTCACACATAAGCCAATCAAAACTCCAATTGCTGCCCAGCGCCATTCTTCTCCCGTTTGTGGTAAAAAAGGAGAGAGCTTTGGCTTGGGTTTTGGTGCGGGTTTTGGTTTACTAGAATCAATTGTTGGCTCCGTTTCATTACTGGCATAGAACACCCAATAAAACTCGGCATCATTGACCTTTTTCCAGCTCTCTTCAGGATACTCATCCGACACTGTAAAGACTGCTTTCAACGTACGCGTCGTCCCTGTCTCGTAGTCTCCTAAGTCAATCGGCAAACTATTTTTCTGCTGCTTGCTAATGCCTGCCAAATTTCCTTCATAGATAACTTTGTCTTCCAGCCATAGTTTGACACTTATCGCTTCTAATAAATTAACCTCGCCTCTGACTTTATCTGCTTTCATATCAAGACGTAAGGTAAACGTCCCTTCTTTTTGAGCATAATTACTGATTGAGATTGCTTTCTCAAAAGTCAGCCCCGGCTTAATATCTGTGTGTTCAATGAAATACTTGCCATCGTCTCCTACTTGTAAGCCACTATCATCCCCAACTATCACTCCTGGTGGTAGCACTTCTGTTGCATCAACAGAAGTGCCCCAACCGAAGAGACTGAACAAGCTGATAAGGACCAAAAGAGACAAATAGTTCTTTTTGATCATTCTTGTTCCTCCATTACTTAGCTAAGCTTACTCCGCATCTGCGATTGCTTTGAAGTACGTGTACATTTTATCGGTTGTCGTTAAGCCCCAACCGCCTGACCCTTTGCCACTTTGAGCATCATCAACAGCTGCTTCCATTGCGGCTAAGTATGACGGAATAGCTTCCATGCCAATCCACAAATCATAGCTTGAGATTCCATATGAATCGTCTTGCGGAATTTGAATTGATTGTAAAACAGTGCTACCAGTGGTCGTACTTGCTGGTAATTTCTTTGTATAATAGAAGTAACCATCATCTTTGTTATAGAACCAATCCTTAGCTCCAATATTAGCCTCATCAGTTCCAACATTTCCCATTACATAAATCATAGTTGGATCAATCGCTGATTTTGTTGGATCAGCTGGTTTCGACGCAACTAAAGTTGTATCTGATAATTTGATTGAATTACCTGCCCAGTTATTTTCAACTTTTGCGACAGATTCTTTTCCGTAACCATAGTATTTCAAGTCCCCTGGAACGCCTGTTGGGCTTGTTTGACCTTGAGTTGTATACGTATAGCTGTTATCTGCTTGTTTTAACGGTGTTCCTGTTACTTTTTGCGCCACTTGTGCATCATCTGCTGCAAATGATCCTGAGAAGACAGGTACTTTTGTGCCCGGATTGTCAAACTCGAAATGGGTTGGGAAGTAAGCAACTGGTGTTTTCTTCACATAAATCAACGCACGTTTATCATCATTGACATATAATTTGTAGCCGATATCGCCATTGGTTGGAGCGACTGGTGCCACGCCATCAATTCTCAAATCAGTTGTCTTGTCTTCCCATAAACTGCTGACTTTCGTGTATTCAGATGAATCAATAATCACTGGGAAGCCCGCATCCACTAAATTAGCATAATCTTTTAAGACTGATGCAGGATCTAGTTTATGTAGCATCTCCTCAAATGACAAACGGATAAACACATTACTGTCTGACGCATTTACCACGCCGACTTCCTTTTTAATTTCGCCACCGGGCTTGATTTCTGGATTTGGGAACTGCTCCACGATAGAGACTTCCCCTGTTTCAAATCCACGGGACTGCATGTGGTTCTTTTTCCAGTCTACGTATGATGTCCAGGCAAATGTCCCAGCGATCATCGCAATGACTGCGAGTGCTGCCAATGTTACAACAGCTTTTTTCTTCTTTTGCTTATTTTTTCCGTAAAAGTTCATCGAAAAAAACCTCCTATGTTTTCTTTTTTTATATTAACGATTCCTATTGGAACCCTCATATACCTCATTTATTGGCACATTTTACGCCCGTGCTCGGCGCTTTTTATCCTCGAATTTCGGGATGCTTAGGTAGTATTTCAGCGTTAAACTAAAGCCAAAAACCACACAAATTAAGGTTAAAACTATCACCAATTTATCACGGATAAACTGAATGCCTTGACCAATCCCCGGCACATGACCAATGACTTTCCCTACTACCTGAGACTTTTGAATCGGCAAATCTTTCCCAGTATTGGCATCTCCTTGAGTGGTTAAGCCTAATAATTCTTCACCGTCACTTTTTCCGACAAGAGGGGTATCAACCTCAATAATTCTATGAGTTAAATAGGCAGTCTTATTGCCTTTGACCGGATAAAAGGTAATAATGTCATGCTTAGTTAACAATTCTGGGTCAATTTGCTTGATGATGATTAAATCACCAGCGACAAATCCCCCTTTTAGTTTAGGCTTACTGGGATTGGGTGCCATCGAGTTAGTTTTAACCGTCATAAATCGGTAACCATAAAAGGATTTATCAGGTGAATCATTAAAATTAAATAACAACGCTCCGATAAATATCCCAATCACACAGATATAAAATGTAACATTCCAGATAAGCGTTAATAGACGTTTAGTCGGACTCGGTGGCAATACTTTAGGAGTTGAATGTCGCTGTTTACGTACCGACGACCGTCGTTGCTTTTTCTTCTTCACGTCTCAAAGTCCTCCTACTCTTTTACCGTTTCTAATCACTATTTCTTCCTACGGGGTAACCTTATATGTCTCATTCTGACCGTAATTCCAGCCATAAAACTTAGGCGACGTTCCACTAGCCAAACTTGGTTTCAAGTATACTGTCACCCAAACTTCTGGCGCTTGAGTGATGTCCCATTTTGGCAAACCTGATTGCTTCATTGCCGTTGTATGAGCCTCATTAGTTGTGGTCAATACAAAACCATCTGCAACATAATATTCAGGAATGATCGGCTCAATTAAATAATAAGGTTTGGTCGTTTTCACCTGATAGGTTACGTCTTTAAAGACTGACGCATACATAGGTTGCGTAAGATAATCTATCGGAAGTTTCTCCATAACCGTTCCACCTAAGGTTGAGGTATTTGCTAAAGTGCCTGCTCCAGTTGTCGGAATAACTAACTCTGCTTGGTTATCCAACACTACCTGCTTAAGATGCAGGTAAGCTGTTATCCGAGTGTAGATAGCACTGACATCTTGCTTAGTCCCTGCGACATGAAATTCATCAGGCGTGATGACTATATTGGAAGAGTCTTTTAGCTCCACATAATCATAATTAGTGATCGATGTAGCAGTAAAAGGCAGAACTTTATTAATTCTCAATTTGTTTTCCAAAACTTGGTCACCACTGGCTAAAGAATTTCCTTGATCATCTTGTGCTTTGATGTAAATCTTTTGTGGGATTTTGGCTTCACAAAAAACATCATATTCATCATATTCTTCCTCTATTTGATTGTTATATTCCGAAAATTCAACATAAAAGCCTGTTCTAAAGTTCAATTCATACATATTCAAATCATTCCATAATTTAGTATTCACACCCGAGTACGCAAATTCAACTACATTTTCGTAACCCCAAATCGACCCACTATTAGGTTCTGAATATTTGCCACCAGAGTCACTATTATTAAATCCTTGATAAACTCCAGCTGGTGCTTTTCCACCTTCTGCAAAAGTTGGTTTATCAAAAAAAACCATCCCCGCTTCTGGTCCACTTGCCCAATACCACTGAGGACCTACTAAGTTATAAGCAGTACCATTTTCTGAAATAGGAGATACATCCAATATCTGTTCATTCGATGCATGTAATATTCTAGTACCTCCAAGCCAGCCAGATGCTTTTCCAATATTGTCATAAACAAAGTTATGCTCTTCTAAGGATGTAATAGTTGCCATATATCCTGTTAATCCCCGATAGGTCATTTTTTTTGCTGCATTATACGCTGCTAACCAATACCTTGCTCCTGATACAAAAGTATAATAATGTCGTTTTCCATCAGGATGCTCATACGAAGTATATACTTTTTCATGTAAAATGATTTTTATATCCCCAGGGTGATCAACTTGTGACTCGATTTCAAAACGAATATCTTCTAAAAACTTTTTGATAGTTGGAATACTATTGTTTCCTTGCATTGAATACGAAAAAGAATCATACTCTTCAGTAGAAGAATTTTCATATCCAAACCAACCTATTGGCATTGTCATTGTCAATCTATTTTTAATAACTAAATTTTTAGGTAGCCTAAATTCAATTGATTCATATTTATTATTCATTATTTCATCTATAACAGTTTCAACTATTTTCAATTCTTCTTTAGTTCTCTCTAACTTAAAACAAAACTCATCAGATTCATCCAAATTAACAGTCACCTTTACCTTCGTCATTTTGTTATCCACTGGGTTGGTGTAAGTAAACTCAAAATTGGGAATAGTAGTTGCCGTTGTTGCGGCTTTTACTTGATCCACGCTTGCTTGAACCGCTGACAAACCTTTGGTAACACCGTCTGTTTTTCCTTTACTAAATGGCGTCAGTGACTTAACTGTCTGTGGCTGAGCGACATAATCATACGCAACCACACTAGGCTCAGTTTGCTTAAATTTGGCTGACTTCAATAATGTCTCTGGAGTCGCTTCTGTTGCTTTTTTAAGCGGTAGAGTAAAATCATTTGCGTAAAGAACTACCCCATTTTCTATTGTTGTATTATCGTTTGTAACAAATACCCATACACGATTTTTTACTTTTTTTTCAGCCCCGTCAGCAAGTTTCTCCTTATACGTAATATCTAACGGATAAGGCTTCGCAGACTTTCTATCAGTTGCGGCCTTGATCGCCGCTAGCTGTGTAGCATCAACCGTGACTTTTCCATTAGAATCTTTGTCAGGCATATCCTCTGTGTAAATATCTGTCATAGTTTCAGGTGTCCCTAACCAAGCACGTGTCTTAGCGTGACTTCGAGCTAATGTTTCGGTCAAGTTCGCGACATCATTTCTAGAAATAGCAAAATTTTGTGCACGAAGAAAAACGGTCTGCATTTTATCGTATTCAGTTTCATCATCTATCGTATTTATCCAACGAGACGTTGTAGTAGTTTGCATTTGACTATCTGTAATAAAATAAGAAATCAATTGCGGGCCAGTCTCATTTTGTTTAAATCCTAGCGTCTTCCAATCAATTGGCAACGTCGGATTCAACGGATTTCGGTTAATTCGAGCATCTAGCCACTCTTGTGTTTTAGGATCAAGACTATGCTGTAGATCAAACATATCGTAGACTTTAACTGCCTTATCCCCAGACCTGTCGCCTGTTTTATTACCAGACAGCAATAGATTATCAACAATTGTTGGATTAGCTAAGTCTGGATCTTCTACATCAATAATCAAATTCCCCGTTGCTTTAATGACTGGCGGATAGTCCATTTTCATACTTAAATAAGAAATAACAGAGTTTCCTGCCACTGGACTCTTATTTTGCGAAAGCCATCGCCCGCCAGCTATAGTGGCATCACCCGGATAATTAGCTGCAATGACCTTGTCAACAAACTGCTTCTCGTCCGCCGTTGACGAACCAAAAGCAACAAAGTTTTGTTGCCCCAAATCCAGTAGAGTTGATGGTCGATATGATCCTGTCACGCCTACATAATCAAACTCAATCGTGTCAAGGGTCTGAACATTAAACTCACTATCCATCGCCCCTAAAACTACCCCGGCTTTCCTCCCACTCCACTTATCAAAAGCATCCGAATAAGAAACCACTTGTCCCATATAAGTGTACATATCAGTTCCCGAATTAATATAGGCGATGTTCGTTCCTAGCGGATAACTGGATAATTTTTCAATTGTTTTTGAACTGACTGTATATTTCCATAATTCGTTATGATCATTCTCTTTCTTTTTAGTGAAATATATCGTATCTTTATCACTGATTCGTCTCTCAATGCCTATCGATTCATCTGTCGTAATAACATCTCTCGTCGCAATTTTTGTCGCTGGATTTATCGTCCACCTGACTAAATAAGTCGTTGTTCCCGATACTCTCATAACTCTTTCTGCTCCAACATATTCAGTATCAGAGATTGGGACCATCATATCGGAATTAATTAGATCGTACTCTGCTCCTTGGACTGTAAAGCCATTAGCTTCCCCACTTGTTTCAAACTTGTACTGGCCTAACACACCGCCATTTTTATAATTAATCAAATGAAAATATTTTTTTTCAGTCGCATTTTTATAAATAACACCTGCTTTAAACACTGAGCCGTTGTTGGCAATAAAAGGAGATTGAATAGTCTGACCACCTACGTTATAAGAGGAAATATCAATCTTTTGATGGGCTCCACCTGCTGGAATTTCTAACTTTCCATTATTATCTTTAAAAATCGTGACATTAATTGGACTACCGCCAACTGCATAAGTCATTAAGAATTCATTTTCAGACTTTTGAACGAAATAGTTATAATAAACATCTGATGAGTTCATCGTATTTGGTTCAGGCGTTTTATACACCCATTTAGAATCTAAAAATTCACCTTTAGCTGACATTAGTACAACTTTAGTGGCGTTTATTGAAACATAACCGGCGCCATAAGGATAGGTACTAAACATTTGAGTAAATATAATATTCCCATAAACAGTTTGATAAGCTTCTCCTGTTGAATTCGTTATTTCACTTGACATAGAAATAGTCGGAACCGAACTTTCTCCTAAAGGTGTTTTTTTAACTGAGTATAAAAAATTCGAATCTTGGGTAAAATCATCAAATATCGGACTCTGATCAAGTAGCTCTTGTTCTTTCACTTTCCCTCCATCAAAAGGAAGCGTATAAGCATTACTCGTATTTTTATCTATGACTATTGGTGTATCAGCGACAGGTTTCGCCTTAACATTTTCTCCCTTCTCATGCGTCGCAAAAACAATAACTAAAGCAACAACTGTTAGGGTTAATAATAAAAAAAAGGCTTTTCTTTTCATGTGAGGCACTTCCTTCATATTTGTCTCTACTATTCCTTAAATGATTCTCATCTGATTAATGACAACTGTCCCTATTAATTGATCAGTCATAACGGTTTCCAAGCTTTTTACTTTTCTTTAAGCTTATTTTTAGTTACAGTTATCGTATAAATAATAATTTAGTTATCTAAAAGATTTCTTAGTCTTCTAAATACTAAGATGATGTACTAAAAAAAGCCTCCCCAGTAGACATACTGTGATGCTTGACGGCGATGGTGACGGCTTATAGATATCAAGTTAGCCACCTCGATTAATTCTAAATAATAACGGGTAACAAAATAGCAGGTATGATAAATTAACTAACGTTATATGAATATCCCTACCCCTTTAGCAATCAGTATCCTTCCTCCTTTTTTTTACAATGTGGCTAGTTGATTAACAGCCGTTCGTTGATCCTTTATAAATGAACTGGTATAAACATCCAGAGTCATCTTAATTGAACTATGGCCTAGCAAAGAGCTAATCGCTGCAATATTTACACCTAATTCAACGCAACGTGTCGCAAATGTATGGCGCAAGGTATGAAAGGTTAGGTTCGGCAAATTTAACTGCATTTTTAGCCGCTTAAACCGATAAGAAACCGTACGTGGATCTAGTGGTTTTTCCTTATTATTGACAACAAACTCCGTTCCAACTTGGGAATCGCTCTTTAGCAACACCCCTTTCAAACGTTCGGATAAAGGAATGATGCGTTCTGACTGAACTGTTTTTGGCTTGCCTATTTCAAGATACGTTTTGACTTTATCTCTAGAATAACTCGTTAACCGCTGAACTGTTCGTCGGACATGAATAACTTGTTGATCAAAGTCTATATCTTCCCATTTTAATCCACAAATTTCTCCTACTCGCATACCAGTTTCTAGTGCGATCACCACTGGTAAATCTTTCTCATTCCTTTGGCTATAGTCAATTATTGTTTTCTGCTCAGAAACTGAAAAGGCTTGCGCTTTTTTAGTCGCTAATATAGGAAGCGACACACCTTTCGTTGGGTCTACCAACAAATACCCTTGATTTTTCGCATAACTAAAACAACTTTTTATAATTCGAAATAAAACATGGATTGTAGATAGAGATAATTCTGAACGCAATTCTTTTATCCAATTTTCTAATGCTTGTTTCGTAATTGAGGAAAGCTCCTTTTCCCCAAATATAGGGATAAAATGAACTTTCAACTTACTAAAATAGTTAGCATAGGTACTAGGCTTAACTCTTGTAACGATTACCTCTTCAAGCCAATAACTAATCCATTCTTGGGATGTCCCTTGATAAAGAGAGGGCAAATTTTCCTGATTACTTTTCAACTGATAACGTCTCCTTTGAAAAGCAACCTCCTCTTTGACAGACTTATAGCTACGAGCGTAGACATAGCCGTAATAAAGGCTTCCATCTAACTTTCTCCCTTTCGGATAACGTCCCTCCCAGCGTCCATCTTTACGTTTATAAATATTTTCACCACGTTTTGACATTGATACACACTCCTTTTTAGTAGAAAAATTTGACGGCGATAATGACGGCGGATAAAACTAGTCATTTTTTAGACATCTTCTTAAGTCTATCACTCTTAAGCTTCTTATTTTCCTCATTAGTATAGCTTTGGCCCTTATTTGAAGGGGCTTCAAAAAAAAATTTTAAATAGATGGTTGACCTATTGATTAAAAAATGTATAATAAAAGAAGAGTTATTATATCCCTTTTTAATTATTGATAGCTAAATTTCTTAGTATTTAGAAGACTAAGACATTAATTCATAAAAAAGCTCCCTGTCTCAATGAGACAAGGAGCTTTTATCGTTTATTTCAGTCAATCCATTCATGTGACCTTACTATCTCTTAACTTTCCTCTAATTCACTTAACTTACCTTCAAATAGAGGCTCTCTCTCATCCAATCCCACTAAATACTGAAACATTAATAAAACCACCCCATAAAATAGCTTGATTTAAGGCAAGATAAGAACTTTTCTGGCACTAAGCCCAATGGACACGGCTTAGATAACTATGATATAACTAGTAGATAGTAGCGAGTTTAGTAGTCAACCCATCTACTAACTCAAACTAGTGAACATAACACTATCTAGCAATGGCCATGTAAGCTTTTAGCGGACATGACTCAATCGAGATTTTTTCGATTTAATAACAAATCTAATCGTTTCACAACTCCTTCTCTTCCTTGGAAAGCACTCATACAATCGCTACTAGACACGCTGGCCACTTTTTAACATTACAAAACGTGTCAATCACTATGTACGCTTTTAGCGGACATGACTCAATCGAGATTTTTCGATTTAATAACAAGTCTGATCGCTTCTAATTGATGTTATCGTTAATAAAAAAGCCGATATCTCACTCAATCTACCCACAGGCTAACTAATCAAGTTGCGGTATCACTCGTAAGTAAATCCCTTCTGCACTTTTTTTTCTAGCTTGATCAGTCATCTTTCGAGCTAAGGCTGAATATGAAGAGGTGAAAGCTGGCTGAGAATTAATCATGACTAAGGGGTCTACTAAACGCATTTTCTTCTTTTGATAGATATCATACGCTTGTGATGACTCAACTCTCTCATAAGTAACAGACGAAAAGAACTCAGTAAATAACTTTACCATGCTCTTATCTTCAAGCCCTCTCAACTCACTCAATACCTTGGTTTCTTCTTTCATCAAGTCTTCCTCAGATAAATAACCACTTTTCAGCGCGTACCCTAAAATCTTACTCATGATCTCATAGCCATAAATATTAACTGGATCATAAAATAAATCGATTACTACTTTGTAATAGTGTTCAACGAACCACTCACCAGCTGCCAGCTCCTTCAACACAAGTTTATCTTCTACAAACTCCAGACTTGATACAAACTGATGAATGTCAGATAAATTGGCATCAAAATATCGATAGACTTCTCTCAGGGTATAATCAATTCGATCTGCACAAAGAAGAGGAGCTTCTTGTTCTAGAATCTTCCATTGACTATCATCAAGTAAAATAGTTTGATAATCAAACCCATGTTTCGCCAAAATAGCAGGAATCGAGCTTGTCAAAAGATAATTTTGTTTAATTTCTTCATGGTAATCTTCGTCTTCCCTCTTCATTACCAAATCAATAACATGAGAAAAAATGGTGTGAGAAACATCATGAAGAAGACCTGCTATTTGTTCCTCAATACTTCCTCCCGTTTTTCTAATTAGAAGCATCACTCCGATTGAATGCTCATAACGAGTCTCATTCCATACTGGATTTAACAAATAAGACGGGCCAATCATATGAATGTCTTTTAAGCGTTGAACTTCTTTACAATTGATTAACTCTTCTAATACTGGTTCAACTTGATAATCACCATATAATACATCTGAAACAATCATTTATCTCCCTCACTCGCACTAATTATTTTATTCAACAATTCAGCGTTTCATAAATTAGTCTTCTCACATACAAGAATATGAAGCAAACCAATCTTGAAATACTCACTAAAAAAGAGTAACTCATTTATAGAAATATTGCCATAAGAAATCAATTTTTAATCTATATTCTTTAACTTATTTTCATAAAGTTCAATTTCTGTCTAATTATTTCTTGTTGAGTTAATAAAAAATACATAAGATAGCTTAGGAAGAACCATAAACTTGAAGCAAATTCAAATTTGATCGTTAGGGTCGATTCTCTTAGGAAATAGAGAATATGAGCTAAAATAAACGTCACTGCCAATCCTAACAAGACCGATTGAACTACAGGTACTATAGCTAGGGATTGTTTCTTAAGCTGAATAATAACTAAACTAAACACATGTGTCAACATGACAATCAATAAAAGGCTGCCAAGTCCTGATTTTAACATGCTTAAATTAAATGCTTTGCCAATTTCAACTACAATAATAATACTAACTGGGTGAATAAAATAATAATATTTTGAAAGCTCACGTAGCTTTTTAGTCTCTGTAACCTTTCCCATGGAAGTTGATAGCCCCCACAAGAAAAAACAAAAACTAAACGGCACGAGCATTAAATAAAAATTGGCATCCAAGCCTCTAACTTGATAAATAGTCATTCCTTCTGCTATCAGCAACCCGCCAAATATCAATGTAAGGATCGGAATAAATTTTAATAGAGAGGACAATTTTTCTTGATTATCATAAATGAAGAAGCCTATTACAGTAAAAATCATACCGAATAGTAACCCTGTTCGCGTTGTAAAAATCAATTGAATGACTGAGTGAAAGAATGCTTTAAACCACGATTCTTTTAAAAAGCCATAGTACGTTTCTAAGCTCCCAAACAAAAAAAATAAGGTAGAAATTGTGAAAACCACTTTATAAGAAACCCATTTTAATAAATAATTGACAAAAAAAAGACAGAAGATTATCGCCGGAATATACCACAAATGATAATAAGTTCCAACATGAACCAAGCCTACTAATAACGCAATCGGTAATAACTTCAGCTCTATTGCTAAATTTTGGTTAATCCAATCTAATCCCAAAGGAATAAATAGAAGGCTCCAAAACAGATAGGATTTACTTAAGTTTTTTAAATATTTTTTTAAGTAATCAGGTTTAGTCTGTATTCCTTTTCTAACAAAAAAAGCACTACTTACGAAGAAAAAAGGAACCGCTATGCGACTGACGATATTTTTAATAAAGAAGTTGAGTTCTGGTTGGGTTACTATGGCTTGACAATGGACACAAATAACTAACAGTGCTGTGACAAATTTTATTCTATCAATTGTTTGATAATGGGTCATTTTATCCATAGGTTACTCCTCATCATTCTTTTAGTTTATCGCTGAGCCGCTTCTTTTCCTATACTTTATCACATGGCCTTTAACCTCGTCCTCAACCCTAAGTATGAACTCTATCTAAGACTCTTTGTAAAGCAAATTATAGGCACACAAAAGCACGTATCAGTCACTCGTAATCTGATACGTGCTTCTTTTTACATTTTAATGGTTTCACCTGTTTCAGCTGCGTGAAAAATTGTTTCAATCAAGACCAAGCAATCACGAACTTCGTGATTTTTAACAACCGCGTCAGCCTCTTCACGAACGACTTGATAGAAATTATCATAAAAAGAGTCAAACTCAGCTTCAACTTTAGGTAATTCACGACGTTCTGTCATTTCTTCTGATGGGGGAGCCATTGTCTTAGTCAAGCCCTGTCCTGCTTGAATCGGAGTGGGTTCATGTTTTATCTCTGTTTCTCTTTGCAAAACCAACTCACCTGAAAGATCCCAGTCATTAATAACCCCGGTCCCTTTATACCCCTTGACATACCACCTTGGTAGCTTAATAAAGTTACTCGTCCCAACTTCAATCAATGCACGAACGCCATTTTCAAAAATAATGTAGCTCATAAAGCCATCATCTGCATCGTCACCCAATACATAGCTTAAATCAGCAGACACACTTTTTATTGGACTATCAACCATAAATAATAGTTGATCCAACAAATGAACGCCCCAATCTAGCAGCATTCCGCCCCCCTGAGCTTTTAAATGACGCCAGTCCCCAGGGATTCCATTAGCTCCGTGAACACGTGATTCGATTTGAAAAAGAGCGCCAATTTCTTCTGTGTTGTATAGCTCACGAATAATAAGAAAATCCGAATCCCATCGTCTGTTTTGATGGGTCATAAAGACTTTCCCCATCTCCTCAGAAACCTTAACCACCTCATCAAAATCCGCCACCGACATCATGACAGGCTTTTCACAGACAACGTGTTTACCTGCTCTTAAAGCAGCAATCACTAGTTCTTTATGAGAATCGTTAGGCGTCGCAACAAGAATCGCCTCAACTTTTTCATCTGCTAAAACTGCTTCAAAAGAGTCATAGACATTAAATCCTTCTTCTTTCGCTGCTACTTGCCTTTTTTCATCACTGTCGTATGTCCCATAAGTATTAACATATTGGTTTTCACCGATTAAGCCACGAGCATGGTAACTCCCCATGCCACCAAAACCGACGACAACAAAATTAATTGGTTTCACTGTAATTGACTCCTTTTAATTAAAAATTTGTTAAAGACTGTTAAATTAGCTACCTCTCATAAACTAATCTAGAAATATATACTATTTATGCCCACCACATGTCTGTCGGCATGTCATTAATCATGATTGATTTTAAGTTAGTAACGGCACGATTGAATCCTTCATCAATTGACATAATTGGATCTTCATGTTCGATACTTAGCACATAGTCGTAACCGTATAGACGTAACACACTAATCATATCAGACCAATCCTGCATACTGTGACCACATCCAACAGAACGGAATGTCCACGCCCTAGTTTGTACATTGCCATAAGGCTGCATATCTGTTAAGCCATACATGTTGATATTATCCTGGTCTAGATAAGTATCTTTGGCGTGAAAATGATGGATTGCTCCCGCTTTTCCTAAGATTTTGATCGCACCAACTGGATCTATCCCTTGCCACCATAAATGAGATGGGTCCAAGTTACACCCAATAGCTGGCCCAGTTGCTTCACGTAATTTCAACATTGTGTAAGGCGTGTGGCACAAGAAACCACCGTGTAACTCAATCCCGATCTTAACATCAGCTGCTACGGCAATATCATTAATTTCCTTCCAATAAGGAATTAATTTGTTTTCCCATTGCCACTCATAGCTGTCATTATACTCTGTTGGCCAGGGTAAAACTGGCCAGTTAACTGTTGTATCTGTTGCATTTCCCCCACTGACACCTGAGAAACAATTCACGACTGGGACATTCATTAATGACGCCAATTTAATTGTTTTACGTAATAACTCATCGGCCTCTTTTGCCACTGCTGGGTCAGGAGAAATAGGGTTATGGTGACAGCTAAAAGCACTGACTGTCAGCCCTTTTGCTTCTAATTTTGCTGCATACTCATTACGTGCCTCTTCGCTTGCTAGTAAGCCATCGATATCACAATGAGCTGTTCCTGGAGAACCACCTGTCCCTATTTCCACGGTCTGTAAACCTGCTGCTGAGACTTTTTCAATCATTTCTTCAAAGTTTAAGTTATTAAATAAGGGAGTAAATACGCCTAATTTCATGTTAATAGCTCCTTTGTAGCTTATTTTTGTTTAATAGTATTTAACGGCTGATGATTGCCGTACGCTGGATACGTATTAGCCGTTGGGTTAGCCCAACGAACCGCATTTTTTATGACCCGTTGAACATCCTTATGATAATAAGAAGGATAAGTTTCATGACCGGGCTGGAAGTAAAATATTTTTCCATTACCACGGCGATAAGTACAGCCACCTCGGAAAACCTCGCCACCTTCATACCAATTAATAAAAATTAATTCATCTGGTGCGGGAATATCAAAGTGCTCACCATACATCTCTTCGCGCTCTAATTCAATGTATTCGCCAATCCCTTCTACAATCGGATGGCTCGGATTAACACTCCACATTCGACAAATCTCTTCCGCTTCTCGCCATTTAAGGTCACAGCTTGTTCCCATGAGCTTCATAAAAATCTTCGACATATGTCCTGAATGTAACACAATTAATCCCATGCCCTCCAAAACTCGCTGATGAACCTTGTTAACAATCTCATCGCTAACTTCCTGATGAGCTACATGCCCCCACCAGACGAGAACGTCCGTATTCCCGAGAACCTCTTCGGTTAATCCATGTTCTGGTTCATCTAACGTGGCCGTCTGTACAGTAAAGTCTTCTTCTAAAAATGACTTAAGTTGATTGTGAATCCCCTCAGGATAAACCGCCCGAACCTCTTCCCTTTCTTTTTCGTGACGGTATTCATTCCAAACCGTTACATTAATCATTCGAACACCTCGTCAACAATTTTGCGCAAGCTACGAACATTAAGTTCAGCACTTTCAAACGGCGTGTGTGCTTGGAAAGCCTCTTGCTCAATGACTAGCCACTGAATATCATTATCCTTAGCAAATTCAACAAAGCTTCTAATTGGTAAAATCCCTGAGCCAATCTCTGTGCTCTCTGTAACCTCGCCGTCTTTGCGCATGTCTTTAATATGCAACCACTCAATCGCTTCTTTATTTTTTGTCATCCACTTGATAGCCACTTCACCGGCAAACTCTACCCAATAAGTATCGACCTCTAACTTAATTTCAGGTACAGCTTCAACCATCGCTTCTAAAATATTGACCTCTGGAATTTGAGTAAATTCATGGGCATGATTATGATAACCAAGGACTAAGCCCTCTTCCTGTAAACGAGCTTGAATTGGCTTGAACGCCGCAAAATGCGCCTGCCAATCAGCCAACGATTCCCCCTGTTCCCAAGGGATAATCACATGAGTATTGCCTAAGGCTTTCTCATAAGCAATGGTCTGCTCCAAATCCGTTAATAACTTCTCAGCCGCCACATGAGAGCCAGAAACTTTTAGTCCAATTTTATCTAAATGAGCCTTTAATACCGTCGCGTCTGTTTCATAATAACCAGCAAACTCAACACCGTCATAACCAAATTCTTTTACCTTTGTTAAGGTGCCAAGAAAATCTTTGGCACACTCATCTTGAATACTCCATAGCTGTAAACTAATGCTTGTCATTTCGTTTCACCTCGAGTTTATTTGTTTAAGAAAACAGGTTCGCCTGTTTCAGACGATTTATACATCGCTTCCAAGATTTCTGTTACAACCAATGCTTGTTCTGGCAAAACAACTGGATCTGTGTCATTGATAATGGCATTAATCCATTGCTGCGCTTCAATTGCTTCTGGACTATTAGTTGCGCCTTCATAAAAAGCAACTCCAGCAGTTTCAGTGTCGATTTTTTTCTCGTACAGCAGCCCACGATCTTCACCATTGATTTGTAAGCCATCCTTCATACCTGCGCCACCTTTAGTCCCAGATAAGGTCGTTGTCGCTTCACTAACATCTAGAGTATTTAGTGCCCAGCTTGCTTCTAAGAAGATTGTTGCGCCGTTCTCCATTGTTACAAAACCAAAGGCTGAGTCTTCCACGGTGAATTTTTCTGGGTCCCAAGGTCCCCAAGCATTCGCTGCATTTTTTGTTTGAGATAATTTATGATACGTATTCCCCACCACATATTTAGGTTGATAATTATTCATCATCCAGAGTGTTAAATCTAACGCATGAGTACCGATATCAATCAGCGGGCCACCTCCTTGGGCTTCTTCATCTAAAAATACGCCCCATGTTGGAACCGCACGACGACGAATCGCATGAGCTTTTCCTAGATAGATTTCCCCTAATTCATTGGCTTCACACACCTCATGTAAGTACTGTGAATCTGTTCGGAAACGATTTTGATAACCAATTGTTAATTTCATTCCTGTGCGTTTTGACGCATCAATCATTGCTCGCGCTTCTTCTGAGCTCTTAGCCATTGGTTTTTCACACATCACATGTTTTTTAGCTTCCATGGCATCGATTGAGATAAATGAATGAGATATATTTGGCGTACAGACATGAATAACATCAATAGAGTCATCAGCTAGAAGCTCTTTATAATCCGTATACGCTTTCGCGTCAGCTGCCCCAAATTCCTCTTTCGCTTTCTCAGCACGTTCACTGATAATGTCACAAAATGCTACCATCTCAGCTTCCTTCACTTGTTTCAGGGCAGGCATATGCTTACCATTAGCAATTCCACCACATCCAATAATTCCTACTTTTAAGGTCATAAAAAAATCCTCCACATCATTTTTGTATTTGTTTGATACCACTACTATACAAAATAATGTAAAGGATTTCTTCCCAAGATTTACGGACTAATTCCCGAATATTAACTTTTGATATTTTAGCGGTGACATGCCCACATTCTCTTTAAAGACATGATGAAAGGTTTTAACACTGTTAAAACCAGCCTTTTCTGCCACCTCTATCATCGGCATTTCTTCTGTTCCTAAAATCGACTTGGCCATGTTTATCCGATACTCTGTTAGAAAGCCAACGAAGGTGGTTCCAGTGTTTTTCTTAAAAAACCGAGTAAAATAATGAGGACTAAAACCAACATATTGGGCTACCTCTTCAAGGGTAATTCCCTGATTGTAGCGATCTTCTATGAACGCAAACACCTTATCCATTCGTTCCAGAGTTTCTTTATTCTTCATAGAATCATCATTTAACGCTTTTTTCATCAAATGTGATTTTTCAGGAATTTTTCTTGAAAGAATCATGAGAATTGCATACAAATGTTGCTGGGTCGCAAATATATATCCCGACTCTGCTGCTAAAGTTTCATCATAAAGGACTTGCAAATGCTGACACATCTCGCGCTCTACCTCTGGGGACCAATTCACACTCCAATTCTCACGACTAGCAAAAATTTCCTTTAAGGATTGACGATTAGCCATACTTTCAATCCCCTCATTAAACATTTTACTGTCAAATTGGTAAACAAGCCGTTCGCTTTCGGGCGTCGCTAAAAAATAATGTGTCGCACCGCTATCAAAGAAAAAAACTTGCCCTTCATTAACAGCGATCAATTCATCATTTACGCCTATCTTGATCGTTCCCTTTATCACATAAATAATCTCAATCTCCTTATGCCAATGCGGATAAACAAGCCCTTTACCATAGTCTATAAAACAACGAAAAGGAAATCGACTATCCATCTGCGGTATCTCTAAGTACTTACTAACACTCATTTGTACGAACCTCCTAATTAAAAGCTGAGTAACCTGTATTAGTTTTAATAGTTTATTTTATCTCGACTCGTCTAAATAGCAAAGCTTTTCTATCAATTTATCTAAATATATAAAATTAAACGACTGCCTATTTTTACCGTTAAGGCTTTTATCACATTAATTCTCTTGTTCATCATAACATATCAATCTACCACATATCCCTCAAAAAAAATTAAGAGTTGATTTTTTCAGAAATAATTGTTGTATACTATCTATAAAGCTGTTCCAATAAAAATATCTTCATGGAAATAGAAACTCACAACGAAAGGAAGTCGAATCATGCAAGTGGTATTTTACGAAACCGATCTTTGTCCTGACCCAGATTTACCCTTATTACTTCATGACTGTGTCATCGAGAATGACGTTCTCCCTCATTGGCATACAAATATCGAAATACTCTATATACAAGAAGGCGAAATCGTTGTCTCTATTGACGGACAAGACTATCCCGCTTTGGCTGGTGACCTGATTGTGATCAATTCCAATTGCTTACACACCTTTAGAACCATTACCCCAACCAGTCGGTACCGCTGTCTCATTATCGAAGAAAGCTTTATTAATCAGCATAAACTAGATTACACGACTATTAATTTTCAAACTAAAACAACTCATCCCACCATTATTGCGCTTTATTTAGCAATGATCAATGAGTTTGACTTGCGGCAGTCTCATTACAAAACAAGTTTACAAGGGATGTGCCTGCAAATGATTGCTCTGCTATTTCGTGAATTACCTTATACACTTGTGCCAAAACAACCAGCAACCCCATCTAAGATTGAACTGGCAAAGTTGGGAATAAACTATATCAGCCAACACTATCAAGAGCCCATTCTAATTGACGATATCTGCGCCACGATCGGGGTAAGCAAATTTCATTTTTGTCGCATCTTTAAAGAAGTCACAGAATCAACTGTCAATGAATTTATCAACCATTTCCGCTGTACTCGTGCTCAAATGCTCCTGTTGCAAAAAGATGCTGTCGTAGTTGATTGTGCCTTGGCTTGCGGATTTAATGATCCCTCTTATTTTGCTAAAACATATCGTAAGCACTTTGGTTACCTGCCCTCACAAGAAATATCTCAAGCAAAAGCAGGACAGTAGCTATTTTAATCTCTGATAAGACATAACCGACAAAATAATCCTGTTGTATATATAGCTAGTTATCCGAGAATAGAACCTAAGGACTATTCTCTTTTTTAGTCTCTAACGCTCTGCCTCCTTCACAAATAGCAAGATTGTCCTATCAGATAGCAAGTTTCAAACTTAAAGTCCGCCCACATTCAGGTTAAACTAAGAGCAACAACAACTTATATTTAGGAGGAAGTCACATGTACAAATTTCCCATAGGCGTTATGCTAGAATCCTTTAGGACTGATTATGAGACCGCTTTAAAGCAAGCTATTGCTATAGGAGCTAAAGGAATACAGGTTCACGCTCTCAATGGTCAACTAACTGCCCATAATTTAACTAATGATAAAACTGACTTATTTGTCTCTCAGGTTCGCGAATCAGGCCTCGAAATCTCAGGTATTGTTGGAGATTTAATGCTCCACGATAAAAGCAAGTATCCCGCTATTATCGATGAAGCAAAACGTGTACTTAATTTGGCAAAGGAGCTAAATAGTTCCATCGTCACTACACATATTGGGGTAATTCCCAACGATCCCGCTCATGATCGATTCAAATTAATGCAAGAAGCTTGCTTCCAATTAGCAGAATATGCCAACAGCCTTGATGCCCATTTCGCAATTGAAACAGGGCCTGAAGTTGCTGCTACCTTAAAAGCCTTTCTTGACCCATTACCTGGAAAAGGTGTAGCCGTTAACCTTGATCCCGCCAACTTTGTGATGGTGACAGGTGACGATCCTGTCGAAGCTGTTTACACGCTGAAAGACTACATTGTCCACACTCATGCCAAAGACGGACGCAAGTTATTAGACCGCGATCCTGAAATTTTGTATGGAATGAAAGCCACGGTCGAAGATGAAATCCAAAGTGGTAAAGCATTTATTGAGCTACCTTTGGGACAAGGTGACGTCGATTTTCCTAACTATTTAAACGCCTTATCTGATATTGGTTACACTGGCTATTTGACGATTGAACGAGAAGTTGGCGAGCATCCAGAAAAAGATATTGCCGAAGCTGTAACTTTTTTAAGGCAACAAACCAACCAATAAGAGATGAGGGACATGAAGATGACAAAAAAATTAAGAGTTGCCATGATTGGGACTGGTTCTATTTCCCATGAACATATTCAAGCTTATCAAAAAATGGAGCAGGTTGAATTAGTGGCCTTTTGCGACATTAATCCTGTGCAATTAGCCCTGATGGCTGATAAATACGGTATAACAGAAACCTATTCAACGAAGGAAGCACTGCTTGCTCAAGCAGACATCGATGCAGTCAGTGTCTGTACATGGAATGCCGCCCATGCAGAATGTGCCATCGCTGCACTCAATGCTGGTAAACATGTCCTGTGTGAAAAACCGATGGCCATTTCCGTTGAAGAAGCACTTGCCATGGAGACTGCTGCAAAAGAAAACGATAAATTATTGATGATTGGCTTCGTTCGCCGCTTTGGTAATGATGCCAAAATCGTGACGGATTTCCGGGACAATGACTTCTTCGGCGACATCTACTACGGCAAAGCTACCTACCTACGCCGAAACGGAAATCCCGGTGGTTGGTTTGGCGACAAAGCCCGCTCAGGCGGCGGACCCTTGATTGACTTAGGCGTTCATGTGATTGACACATTAGCCTACCTGATGGGCCAACCGAAGCCGATTTCAGTCTACGGTGCCACCTTCCAAAAATTGTTCAATCGACCTACTATCAAAGACTCGGTCGAATACTCCGCTTCTGCAACTAGCGAAAAGGATATTTGTGATGTCGAGGACCTTGTCAGTGCCATGATTCGCTTTGATAACGGCGCAGTTGTTTCAATTGAGGCAAGCTTCAGCTTAAATATAAAGGAAGACCAAGGACAAATTGAGTTATTTGGTACTAAAGGTGGGGCTAAGCTTAGTCCTCAATTAGAACTTTTTACGGATCTTAACGGCTATATGACTGATATTCAACTAAAAACTAATACAGCTTTGGATATGGATGGATTATTCTATAATGAGGTGGCTCATTTTGTCGATTGCGTCATGAATCAAACTAATTGCTTAACCCCAGCTACTGATGGTGTCACGATTATGCGGATCTTAGACGCTATCTACGAATCAGCTCGAACAGGTCACGAAGTCATCATTTAATCAAGGAGGAGTTACTAAAATGACTATTATTGCCGCTAGTACCTATAGTTTTAATCAATTAATTTCAAATGGAACACTCACGCAATTTGACAGTCTATCACTCGCAAAAGATATGGGATTTGACGCGATTGAAATTGTCGATTTAATTCACGACACTCAACAAACCGATCGTGACTACGCTCTAAGCCTCAGACAAGAGCTCGATCGATTAGCCTTTCCAATTACAAACTTTACCTTTGGAGCCGACTTTCTTACTGGCTCTGATGGCGATTTAGAGGCAGAAATTACGCGTGTTAAAGACTTAATAGATATCGCTGAGATTTTAGGTGCTAAAAGCGTCCGACATGACGCTACTAGTGGCCAAACAGGCCTAACCTTTACTCAAGCTCTGCCAACTCTCATAAAGGCTTGTCGAGCAGTAACCGACTACGCAGCCACTAAAGGTATCATGACCATGGTTGAAAATCACGGCTTTTTTTCACAGGATAGCAGCCGTGTAGAAGCTCTTTATTCAGGCGTTAGTCATCCTAATTTTAAACTGCTTGTCGATATGGGGAATTTTTTATGTGTAGATGAAGAGCCTACTGAAGCAGTTAGCCGTGTAGCACCTTACGCTGGATACGCTCACGCTAAGGATTTCCACATCAAGTCCGGAAGTGGCTCACACCCGGGTGAAGGCTTCTTTCAAACCAGAGGAGGAAATTTCCTGCGTGGTGCTATTATTGGTCATGGCAATGTACCTATCAAGCAATGCCTTACTAGTCTAAAAAATGCCGGTTACACTGGTCCTCTCGCGATTGAATTTGAAGGAATTGAGAATAATCTTGAAGGCCTGCGGATTTCATTAGCTAATTTGAGACGATATGTTGACTAATCTAACGTATTGTAAAAATTCTCGTTATAGCAATAGCTAAGCAAAATTTTCCCTAACCTGTTTTCGACTAATCCTCAACCAGTCGTAACAGGTTTTTTCACTCTATTTATATAGAAAGTGTAAAAATACTGATTTTTATTTGGATTTTACTAGAAATATCGGTATACTGATTTTACATAGATAACAAGTCACACTTAACCTATCTATGGAAATCAATTTGGAAGGAATGAAATGATGGATTGGTCAAATCTATTTAAGGCCGTAATTTTAGGGATTGTCGAAGGTATTACCGAATGGCTCCCAATCAGTAGTACTGGTCACTTAATCTTAGTCGATGAATTTATTAAATTAAATGCCTCAGCAGATTTTAAAGAGATGTTCAATGTGGTAATTCAACTGGGAGCTATTTTAGCGGTTGTGGTGATTTTTTTCCACAAATTAAATCCCTTTTCACCTCAAAAAGACACCGTAGAAAAAAAGAATACATGGGAGCTTTGGGGGAAAGTCATCATTGCTTGCTTACCCGCTGCTATTATTGGGATTCCTTTAGACGATTGGTTTGAATTACATTTCCACAAGTTTTTACCAATTGCCTTAATGTTAATAATTTATGGGGTACTCTTTATCGTCGTTGAAAACTGGAATAAAGATCGAACACCAAAATGTACCGATCTGACTCGTTTTACATACAAAGCAGCAGTCATCGTTGGACTTTTCCAAGTTCTATCTCTTATGCCTGGGACATCTCGATCAGGCGCAACCATTATCGGAGCACTCCTAATCGGCGCTTCTCGATATGTTGCAACGGAATTCTCATTCTTCTTGAGTATTCCAGTCATGTTTGGAGCTAGTTTCCTAAAAATAGTCAAGTTTTTACTTAAAGGTAATTCCTTTAGCTTTGATGAGACCCTGATCTTGCTAGTTGCCAGTGTTGTAGCTTTCTTTGTCTCAATTGTGGTAATAAAATTCTTACTAGATTACATCAAGACAAACGATTTCAAACCATTTGGTTGGTATCGAATCATTCTCGGTGCAATCTTAATTGGCTACTGGCTCATAAAAATGATCTAAGTTTACCTACAAAAAGGGCTGTGACATCACGTCACAGCCTTTTTGTATGGATTTACCTTACGGTTTGAGTTAACTCTTCACAGATTATAATTATTATATTTCAAATGATAATGATAATCGTTATCGACTTTCATAATTAAGTTAAACAAATAACTATATACCGATTATAAATTATCAATTATGATAAAAGGTAAGAATTATCATTATCATTTAACCATTATCTATTATCAATAACTAATTTATTCTGCTATTCTATGGATGTAGAGGAGATGAGTTAAATGAAAAAAGTAAGCCATGAACAAAAAGTCATTCTAGCGACTATTATTTGCGGATTATTAATGATAACTGGTTGGTTAACCGAAAAAAGCGGAGCAAGTTTCTATCCGATAATTTATGTCAGTGGCATGATTATTGGCGGTTTTTATCAAACTAAGGAGGGCTTGATTGAAACCTTTGAAGACAAACATCTCAGTGTCGATTTACTGATGGCTCTAGCAGCTATTGGAGCCTGTACCATTCAGTATTGGTTTGAAGGAATCATGCTAACCTTTATCTTTTCCCTTAGTGGTTCCCTAGAAGAATATACAACCAATAAAAGTAAGCAAGAAATATCTAGTTTACTACAATTGCAGCCTGAAGATGCCTTTCGTCTACTTCCCGATGGTTCCACCGAAAAAGTTCTTGTTGATACCTTAGTTATTGGCGATCATTTGCTCGTTCCCAAAGGTGCAAGTATTCCCATTGATGGTGAAATCAGTAAAGGAATTGGGATTTGCGACGAAGCTTCCATTACTGGTGAATCTATTCCTGTAGAAAAATTAGCAGGGGATGAAATCTTTGCTGGTACGATCAATGTTGGAAATAGTTTTGAAATGAGGGTTCTAAAAGAAAGTAAAGACACCTTATTCAGTAAAATTATTCTACTAGTTGAAGAAGCTCAAAATACCCCTTCAAAAACTGCTAGCTTTTTGAATCGAATTGAAAATACTTATGTTAAAATTGTTCTGATAATGGTACCACTGATGATTTTTATCCCCTATCTTTTTATGGGATGGTCATGGAGTGAAAGTTTTTATCGCGGTATGGTGCTATTAGTTGTCGCTTCCCCCTGTGCTCTTGTTGCTTCAGCAACTCCAGCAACTTTAGCTGCAATCTCTTCTGGGGCGCGTAATGGGGTTCTTTTTAAAGGCGGTGTCTTCTTAGAACATCTGGCAGATTTAAAAGCTATTAGCTTTGATAAAACTGGAACCTTAACAGAAGGTAAGCCCGTTGTAACCGATGCTTTTTTCTTGGATGATTCACTAAAAGAACAGGCTATAAATACCATCGTCGCCATTGAACAAACGAGCACTCATCCCCTAGCCACGGCTTTAACGCATTATTTTTCTGAACAAATCAGTGATACGCTAGACTCATTAGAGGTTGAAGATTTGACTGGCTCAGGTATGCTTGGTCGAGAAAATAATCATGAATGGCGAATTGGCAAAGCACCATTTGTTTCAGACAATAAATTGACTGCAGAACTAGAGACGGCAGTCAACGAGCTTCAAAAAGATGGTAAAACCGTCGTCTTCTTATCTCGTGATTCAATCATCTTAGGTTATTTTGCCCTACTAGATATACCGAAAGAAGAGGCAAAATCAACTATTGCGTATTTTCATCAAGCAGGTATCCATACAACTATGATGACAGGTGATCATGAAAATACTGCACAAGCAATTGGTAAGATGCTTAATATTGATGAAATCCATGCAAGCTGTAGTCCTGAACAAAAAACAAAACTAATAAAAGAACAGCAAGCTCTTTATAATGTCACTGCCATGATTGGCGACGGAGTCAATGATGCCCCAGCTCTAGCTAATGCGTCAATCGGTATTGCAATGGGACAGGGAACCGATATTGCTATTGATGTTGCTGATGTGGTCTTAATGAAAGATGATCTAGAAAAATTACAAATGGCGCATATCTTAGCAAAAAAATTGAAACGAATCATTACACAAAATATCATGTTCTCAGTATCCGTAATTCTTCTCCTGATTATGTCTAATTTTCTAAAAATCATCAACTTACCATTGGGTGTCATCGGTCACGAAGGTAGCACGATTCTAGTCATTTTAAACGGGCTTCGATTATTAAGAACTGTTCACCCTAAACTCGTCACCAATTCTCAAAAAAAAATTATCACTCATCATAAAAAAATTAGTCCACAGCATTAAAAAAACGCGGAAAATTCCGCGTTTTTTTACGTATTCTTGATGACTAATCCAGCTAACACATCCACTGCCTTTTCTGACATATCAACCACATCTTCAAATCGTTTAAAGATTTCTTTCCACTTTATCACTTCTAAAACATCTTTTTCATTAGAAAACAAATCTTTTATCAATGAACTGTAAAGTTGATCGGCCTTCCCTTCAATCGTGTTAACATGAACAATCATCTCACCCAACGTTTTAGAATTTTTAAATTTGGCAAATTCATGCGCCACTACTGCAAGACCTTCTGTCGCTTCCACAATATAGTCAGCCATTTTCTCTGTTTTCGGACGCATCTCAGCAATTAAATAATTATCAAATTGATAGAGAATAGAATTAATCCCATCTAAAACATCGTCAATCAGCTCTGTAATAACAACAATATCTTCTCTATCAATTGGCGTAATAAAGGATCGGTTCAATTCATCCATAATCGTATGAACGATCTCATCTCCCTCTCTCTCAAGAAGATGGATTTCTTCTGCTCGTTCAAGTAGTGTCTCTGCTTGATAATCCTCAACGATGCTCTTCAACTTAGTCCCTGCCTGCTGCGTTTTATCTGCTAATTGTTTCAATGCGTCAAAATAATCAAAGCCTTTTCTTTTCGCCATCTAATTGTTCCTCCTCAAATTTTATCTGTTATTACCTCTAAGTAACTATGTCATTTAAAAAATGGATAAAAAGATTTTTGACATTACATACGCAATAAAACCACACCCGGGAAACGTCAAAACCCAAGCAAGTATCATTTCTTTAACAATTTTCCAATCCACGCTGGATAGCCTTCTTGCTGCCCCAACTCCCATAATCGCAGTTGTCTTGGTATGAGTCGTTGAAACAGGAATGCCAAACAAGGAGGCCCCTAACAAACAGACAGCCGCACTTAAATCCGCAGCAAATCCTTGATATTTTTCAAGCTTAACCATATCCATCCCCACTGATTTAATAATCCGCATTCCGCCAACTGAGGTACCAAATCCCATCGTTAGCGAACAAAGTGCCATCACCCAGATAGGGATGGCAAAGGCTCCTGAAGCGCTGGCCTCCACTAATCCATTGTAAGACAGACCTAGCATAAAGACCCCCATAAATTTTTGTCCATCCTGTGCGCCATGAAGAAAAGCCATCGCTCCCGCGCCAAAACCTTGCCCTAAAGTAAAAATTTTATTTGCTTTTTGCCGATCAATTGTCCAAAAAAAGCGCTCGATAGCTTTAACTACTAGAAAACCACCGAAAAAGCCTGCAATTGTTGAAACCACTAATCCAACAATCACCTTTGACCACTCAGCCATGTTAACTGCTTCTAGCCCACCAAGAGCCATTGCTGATCCTGTCAGTCCTGCAATCAACGCATGACTTTCACTAGTCGGTATTCCAAAATACCAAGCAGCAACCGCCCAAACGACAATCGCAAACAAAGATGACGCTAAAGCAACTTGTGCAGAATTATTAGCGCCTTCAAAGGTCACAATATTACTAATCGTTTCCGCTACTTGTGAGTTAATCAACGTCATCACTAATGCACCAAAAAAGTTCATTACAACAGCCATTCTAATAGCTGTTTTTGGTCGTAACACTCGCGTTGAGATAGCGGTTGCAATTGCATTCGGTGCATCTGTCCAACCATTGACAAAGATGACGCCCATCACTAAGGTGATTGTTACTAACAGAGCAATGTTCACTAAAGTCCACCCACCAATTCTAATAGTCTATTTAAATCTATAATAACATATTTTCAAGAAAGTGAAGCCCTTTTTTAAGAATGTTTTCACTATCCATAAAAATCCCTTTAATTATTACATTATTAGCAAAAAAAAATAGCCCTATAGAGATAAACTTATTGCAAACTGAAAAATCATTATGTATAATGGATAATGTTGAATTACGTTCAGTTTCGACTGAAGGTAAAACTAAAGTTATCGGAGGTGAAATACATGCCAAACATTGAATCTGCAATTAAACGCGTACGTACTGCTGAAAAATCTAACGAGTTAAACTCAGGACAAAAAGCATCAATGCGTACTGCTATTAAAAAATTCGAACAAGGTTTAGAAGCTGGTGCTGATAACGTTGAAGAGTTATACAAAAAAGCGAGTCGTGCAATTGATATGGCTGAAACTAAAGGTCTAATCCATAAAAACAAAGCGAACCGTGACAAATCACGTTTACACGCAAAATTAGCTAAATAATAAACAAAACCCTAGTGACTTCTGGTCTACTAAGGTTTTTTTATTTGTGTAACTATGCTTGACCAGTTTTTAAAAGAAACAATTCAAAAATCAATTCCTTATCCATCTGCCCTGTTTTGATACGGTAGTCATTCTCCACCAACTCTGAAAAAGTTGCTTTAAGCCCCTCTAATTCAAATTTACGCGTTTGTTGCATAGCCAATTTGACTCGGTAAGGATGGATTTTTAGCACATCAACAATATTACTTTGTTGATAGCCTGAACTAACCATAATTTTTATTTGTAACATCAAACGAAATTGGCTGATCAAAATAGCGTTAATTTTAATCGTTTCTTCTCCCTGTAATAATAAATCTTGATAAAGAGATAACGCTGATTCAACCCTTCCCTCCATGACGTAAGTCACCATGTCAAAAATATTGTGCTCAAGGGATTTGGGAACTAAATTCTCAATCATCGGTTTGACGATCTTTTTAGTTTCTGAGGCATATAATAGAATCTTGGTCATCTCTCCCATGATTTTTGATAGTTCCATATCTGTGAGACGCAAAAGTAGCTCAAAGGCCTCTGGCGTGATTTCATAGCCCTCATTTTGAATATACTGTTGGACATACTGGCGAACGTCTTTTTCCTCCATCGCTTTTACATCAATCAAAACAGCCTCTTTTTTTAATAGCTTAACAATCTTCTTACGTTCATCTAGTTTTTCATAATTCGCATAAAATACCAGAATGGTTGTGTCTGAAGGCGCCGTTAAATAAGCGGACAATTCGTCAATGTTGTGTTCGAGACCACCCGTCCGTTTCTCGCCGGTTAAAAAATAAGGATTCTCAATCGCCACTAACCGATAATCTCCAAAAAAAGGAATAGTATTGGCTTCTTCAACAGCCTGTGACAAATTCGTTTCGTTCATATCAAACGAAGCAAAATTCAGCTCATCGTCCTCTGTTTGAATAATTGTATCAGTGATTTCTTTTTTAAAGGTCTCGCTAAGAAAGCGTTCCTCACCTAAAACTAAATAAATCGGCGCTAGTTGACCGCTTTTAATTTTCTTTAACTCTTGTTGTAAACTCATCTTATCATCCACTCTATTAAGTACTTTCTTCTTCTCTATCCTATCATTATCTAGAACTTTTTCCTAGTGACTTCTTTTGATTGTTTGAACATCCGATAGCTCTTTTCTCCAAGGGTACCAGCAATAGTAAATCATACCATGTTGATTCGTTTGATAAATTCTCCTATTGCCCTCGATTAGTTGTTCCACAACCTCCTCGTGAGGATGACCAAAGCGATTATTAACCCCACATGATATAATAGCGGTCTTCCCCTTAATCTGTTTAAGAAAAGGAGCCGTTGAAGACGTTCGACTGCCATGATGCCCCACCTTTAAGATAGTAGCAGTTAATGACGGATAGGTCTGAATTAATTTTTCTTCTCCACGAGCTTCTAAATCACCTGTTAATAATATTTTTTCTCCCATAATGCTTAGTAGCATCACCAAAGAATCATCGTTACCACCATCCCCCACTTCTCTTGGATATAATACGTCTAATTGGTAGTCATCTGTATGCCAACTAGTTCCTGCCATTACCTGTATTTTTTGTGTTCCTTTATTAAATTCATCTAAAGTCTTGCTAAAATTCTCTTGAAGTCCAGTCCCTTTGGTATAAAGTAGTTGTTTAATATCAAACACTTGATTAATAACATCAAGATCTCCAAAATGATCCTCATCAGCATGGGTAATAATCACTTGATCAAGGGTCTTTATCCCACGGCTCTTTAAAAAAGGGATTAAGGTGTATGTTGCTTGGCTTGTGAGACGTTCTTTTCGTCGCCAAGACTCATTTACCACAAAAGGCAAACGCCCCCCTGTGTCGACTAAAATAGCCCCTTGATGAAACGGGCGTTGAATAAGGAAACTATCTCCCTGACCAACATCAATAAAAGCAATCATGCCTTGAAAATCGCCGTACTTAGCAACACTTGGCAGACAAACAATCATGACAAGCACTAGCCAACGCCCAATTTTTCTTTGATGGTAATAATGAAGCCAAGCTAGCGTTAAGCACAAACAAGTAATGTAGAGAAACGTTGGCAGTTTGCCCGTAACAATCTGCAAGCTTCGATTAGTACTAAGAACTCCTAGTACGGCTTGAAAACCCTGTAGAGCCCCTTCCACTAGTGCGGACACTCCACTTACTTGAACAATGAAACTAGCAACCAGTAAAAGGCTTAAACTAGGTAAGATAGCATAATTAAAGACTGGTATTAATAAAAAAGTCAAGCCAATTCCTAATACATGCCATTCAAAAAAATGAGCACTCATTATGGGGATAGCGAATAATGAGAGCAGTACTGAAAAAGCGAGCTGTGATGTCAATGGTGACAGTCTTCCAACAATCGGCTTCAAGTAAATGATGTAAAACGATAAGCCAAACGATAACTGGCCTGCTACTTGAAAAAGCAGGTAAGGATTCACTATCAGACTAATTAATAGCGTCAAGGACCAACAATCTAATTCCGAAAATTGCCCTTTTAAATGACCGTTAATCGCTCTTAAACCAACATAAAAAACACTCCGCCCAACACTTGTAGAAAAGCCAGCTAAAAATAAATAGAGAAACAGAAATACTAGCTCAAACCAAAAAACGATTTCCTGTGTTAATCTCATTCTCAGCAACAACTGTCTAACCCAACTAACAAAGAAATAGACGTGCATCCCTGACAGACTAAAAAAATGTAAAATCCCTAAAGTTCCCCACTGTTCTTGTTGATTTTTAAAGGTACTATCCTTGATTCCTAAGAATAGACTTTTCATGTAGGAAGCAGTTATATAAGAAAAGTTGACATCAATATATAAAGCAAGTTGCCGTCGCCACACTTTTATCACTTGAATAGGATGCCAACTTCGCTTATTCTGAACTTTTTGTAGCCTTTCAACAACTCCAACTCTGTAAATACCAGACTCTATCAAATACTGACGATAATCAAATCCATTCAAATTTCGTTGTCCCTCTGGTATTTCAAAAGTCATCCCTCCTGTTAAATAAAAAAATGCTGCTTGTGATTTAAAGACAGCTTTCTCCTCAGCGGATTTTAGTTGATACTTTAAAGCGTACCGCTCTTTCGTCACTTGATTTCGGCCCTCAAAATTCAACGAATCCCCCTCTATCGTCAGACTGTTAGGATCTACCATGACTTGAGTCTGGGCTCGTTCCTCTAGCGCGTCACTCATCTGATTAACTGGACGTGTCTGCCAAAAAAAATAGCCCCCAAGCAACATCGACGCCAAAAAACAGCTCACTAATAATAGTAGCTGTTTACTTCGATATAGGCGTAACCAAACAAGTAGCAGAACTAAAATTGCTAGCCAACTACTTTTTATCACCACCCACCCGACACTCGCGACACTCAAGGCAATAAATGTAACGTAGCCTTTGAGCGAGTTCAATTGGTTAATACGATTGATAGTCTTAATTCGTCGTCTCTTCTTCATCCTGTCCAAATTGAATTTCAGTAAAATACTTAGTAGATAAGACAACTTGATCAACCGTAGCCCCTGTTTTTTCTATCAAGTTAAGGGCATACTTGTTATTCCGATAGTCTTTCAAGTAATGAATCTTACGAATCCCTGCCTGTAAAATCATTTTTGTGCACTGTAAACACGGAAAATGTGTGACATAAATTTCAGCATCTTCTGTCGGAACACCGAATTTTGCACATTGCAATATCGCATTCATCTCTGCATGTATCGTTCGAACGCAATGATCATCTACTACATAACACCCTTCATCAATACAATGAACATCGCCACTAACCGATCCATTATAGCCACCAGCAATAATTCGTTTATCACGAACGATTGTTGCGCCTACAGCTAGTCTAGAGCAGGTACTTCTTAAAGATAATAAGACACTCTGGGCCATAAAATATTGGTCCCATGGTATTCTTTCAAAGGTCACACAAATCGACTCGCTTTCTCTATAGAGTTTCTTATATTGTATAGCTTGTCCCTATAAGATTGCAACCATAATCTTTAACTATCATTCTCTCCTATTACTGAAATTATTCCTTTCTCTTATTAGACCTCAATATCATCCTTTAAATTTTCAAATGTTTTGTCGCCAATCCCTGCCACCTCTTTGAGATCATCAATCGTTTTAAACGATCCCTTTTCTTCTCGGTAGGCAATGATTGCAATAGCCTTCTTCTCTCCAATTCCATTCAGTTGTTGGAGGGCTGCGCTATCAGCGGTATTCAGATTAATTTTAGCCGATTCTTTAGTGCCTGTTACGTCAGCCCCTTGAGTATCTGGCATCACTGATTGCCATTGTGCCATATCCTCTGCTGACGTTGGCACGTAGATAACCATTTGATCCTCTACTAACTGAGAAAAATTCACTTGACTTTGATCAGCTGCTTCCGTGAATCCACCAGCCATATTAACCACGTCTAACACTCGGGCATTTTTAGTTATCTGATACATCCCAGGCTTAACCACCGCCCCTTTAATGTCCGTATAAACCTGACTGATTTCTTCATCTTTTGACTGCTCTGCCTCGCTTGCTACGCTCTCGCCTACAGAAAAAATCGTGGATTCTGACCGTTTCGTTTCCTTACTTAGTTGAAACACGCCAAAACCCAAAATTAAACTCCCACTTAATACAATTAGCAAAATGATGTACTGATGATCTCTAAGCCACCTTTTTAGCGACATCCTTCTCCTCCTCCTTCCATCATTTCCTCATAGTCTTAATACGTAAAAATAACTTAATAAATTTATTTGCTAATATTTTTTTATCAGCATACACTTAAACTAAAAACTGAATGATGGATAGAAACAAGCGAGTCCTTTCGTATATTAAGGTGAAGATGGAGGGTGAGAGGTGTGAATGAAAAAGAACAGGAAATACTGAGACGAGTAACAAATGATGATTTCCAAGGGCTGGAGCAATTAATAGACTTATTTGGCGCGGATATATTACGAACCATTCATTATATTCTGAACCATCCTGCTGAAAATAGTTATATTCAAGACGTACAAAACAAAGTTTTTTATCAATTATGGAAAGAGCTTAAACAATTTGATCCAGCAAAAAGTAGTTTAAAAACGTGGATTACCGTCGTTGCAAGAAATAAGGCACTGGATGAAAAGAGGCGTATTATTCGACAATTGAAGCTAAGCCCAACTGATTCAGCCGAATTTGATGAAAAGCTAGAGGAACATTATTTTGAACAAGAAAACTTTTTAACGTTGCTTGCCACTCTTTCAGCAGAGGATCAAATTATCTTTTTAAAGCACTATTTCTATCAAGATAAAGTCAACGAAATCGCCAAGGATCTCAATTTAACACCAGAAATAGTTTATAACCGATTATCACGCGGACGTAAAAAATTACGGCGCGATTTACAAAAATCAGGAGGGACGATATCATGATAAACAGTAAAAACACCTTTAAGCAAGTAATGGCCGAACTTAATCAAAATCAAAAAACAGTGACTCTAACTGGCGACAAAGACCTAACTGCTGGTCAAAAGAAACAATTATTTAAACAAACACAGTTGTATATTCAAATGGAAGAAATCATTGCAGACCTCACAACTGACTTAGCTCCCGACGAAACAATAGCTGGCTATCTACCATTTACTAATGAAGAAAACTCTGCAATGGCAACTAACGGCTTTATGGGAATGACGTATGTTACCAATCCGCAAGCAAAAAAATACCGTGATAATTTTCTTGATTTGCGAGGCAACCGAATGCTTGTATTCACCAATGAACGAATGATTTTTACTGTTCTTATCGAGTTTCTTGAAGAAAGACTCTATCATTCTTACCCTTACGAAACCATTAAAGGCATCCGTTTTGAGCCTCATACGGTTGGTTACTTTGATTGGCAAAAAGGAGCACTTCCAAGACGTAAACAAACTGGCTGGTATACGTTAGATTTCCAATCAAATACCGCTATTTTTACAGAGTTTTTACAGCCTGCCGATGCACGAAAATTTGAAAATATGGTGGATATTTTGCCTAAATTAAATGCAATCACCATTGATCAAAATAGCCATCGAACTACCTTATTTGATCGATTTTTTAGTGATGTTAAGACAAGTACTCGATTTTTTACTGGTTTATTTATCTTACTTATCCTTATACTAGTCGCCAGCATTATTATTCAATTAGTTACAGGCCACGGCCCTTGGATTAAATGGATCAACTACATGACTAAACAAAATGCGGCCTCTATCTATTGGTTATTCCTTACCATCTTCTGATACACTAGTTGAATACAAAGAAAGGTGCTGTGACAGGGAATGTCATAGCACCTTTCTTTTCTATAAAACAAAAAAGCCAAGCCTCTCAGCTTAGCTTTAAAGAAGAGCTACTCAGCAGTCTCTTCCTCTTCTTCGTCTTCATCTAACTCATAATCAATGTCGTCTTCATCAATGATTGTTAACTCGTCCTCAACACCTTCTGGGACCTCTTCTTCATCAATATCGTCAGCACCAATTTCTGATAAATCTTTATTATATTCAGCGATTTCCTCTTCGTCTTCTTCCTCTTCGTCATCGATGTAATCTTCTTCTTCATCGTCAACTAAATCTGCATCTTCCGGATCATCATCATTGTAATCAATGGCATTTTCATCGTTCATATCTAAGAAAGCATTGACTTTTTTACGTTTCTTACGACGTGGCGTATCCTCGTCTTCGTCTTCTCCTAAATGAGAGACTTCTTCGTCAATTGAATCGATTGGATACCATGAGCGCAAGCCCCAACGGTTTTCCCCTAGAGAAATAAAACTACCATCCAGATTTAAATCTGTATAAAATTGTGGCAAGATTTCGCGAATATCGCTATCAGCTTTACCTAAAAAGTTTTGGATTTGGTTAACTAAATCTGAAAATTCCATGACATCAGCGCGTTGTTCTAAAATTGCATGCGCAACTTCAATCATTGATAATTCATCTTTGCTAATACCTTCAAAAGCTTTTATTTCCAAACGGCACACGTCCTTTCACAGTCTACTCCTTATCATACAATAGTATGCTTGTAAAAAGCAATGAAAATATGCTTTTTCTTATAAAAATTGCATGCTAAATTCATTTATCTCACGCTTAGGCTGTAAAGGCTAATCGCAAATGATACACGCCAAGTTTTTCATCGCCAGCGTAAAGATCATAGTCAATTGAGACCTGTCCAGAGGTTGGCTGATCTTTCAAGCTCACTCTTAAATTATTAGTAAATGTTCTAACCTCCATCATGCCATAAGGAGTTCGGTAATTAGAATGATTTTCTTGCTGATAATTAAATCTCAACCGAGTACGCGTTTGACTTGCTCTGATTAATTGAACTGTGCCGTCTGCCTCAATTTTAATCGTCACTTGAACCGGCTCAGCCTCTTCTTCCTTTTCTTGATAACGTAAATAAAGCGTACTTCCTATTTGGACAAGCTGTCCAGCAACGTCAAAAAAATGTTCTTGCTTATCATTATTTTGATAAACTTCTGTCTGTAATTGTATTTGTACGGGTGTGCCATTTTTCACTGTTTATTAACTCCTTTGTCTACTTAGTTAATGAGCATCAAGGCTTCCGCCAAAGCTTGATCCACAACTAACAGATTCGCTCGTTTGCCAACTAATAAACCGTTGACGCTCTCTGCCTTCTGAGCACCTGCTCCGATCAATAGCGTTTTAGGAATAGCGGACAATTCTTCCACCTTAACACCTATCATTCTCTCTGTCAGTTTATTGTTAACCGTTTTGCCATTTTTGTCAAATAAAGAACCTACCGCATCGCCTACAATTGCCGAATCACACACGCACGTCTCCGATATATAGCCTAGCTGACGCCAAGTAGAATCCTTCTGTGGATTGCCAACGCCTATCAGTGCCAAATCAACAGACTTTGCATCATCAAGCGCCCTTTGAATAAACTCACTATTAATTAAAACATCTGCAAGCTCACGAGATTCTGCCAAAGCAGGCGCATAGAAGTAACTACAGTTCGCCCCTAACTTTTCACTCAGTCTAAAAGCTAAATGATTTGTATCGTAGTAAACATGTTGACTAGCAACGCCACCAACTAAGGGCCGTACCATTTTATCCGCAAATTCTCCATAAGCCATTGCATCAACAACCTCGGCTAAGGTTGTGCCCCAAGAAATTCCAATTGTCTGCACCTCAGGCAAACAGCTGCTAATATACGCGGCCGCTGCTTGAGCTACTTCTTTTTTTATCTGGCTCTGCTGAACACCTAAAGGAACCACAATCGCTTCTTGCAACTGATACTTTCGGATTAAATCATTGGCCAGTTGTATCACTTCCCCATGTTCATCCTTGATTTGGATTGTTACCATTCCTTGTTCCTTTGCAAGTTGCAACATCTTAGAAATAACTGGTCGAGAAATCCCCATATGTGTCGCAATCTCCGCCTGTGTTAAACCATCTCGATAATACAAACTAGCCACCTTCAAAAGTTTACGACGATCCTCTGTTAATTTCATTTTAGTCCCTCACTTTATTTATTGACACATGTGACGTACCTTGGTAACAATATCGATCACTTGAGGTATCGCTAATTTCTCTAGTTCAACTGCGACTGGTAGAGGAACGGCCTCTCCTCCTAAGCGTTGAATCGGTGTTTTTAAGCCTGCTGCCAACTCATTTTCAGCAATTTGAGCAACAATCTCAGCACCAAAACCACCGCGCTTAACAGCCTCCGTAACCACCAACACTCGTTTAGTTTTCTTAATACTCGTTAGAATCGTTGCTAAATCCAACGGGACAAGTGTTCTAGGATCAATTACCTCGACCGATATCTGTTCCTTAGCTAATAATTCTGCTGCTGCAAGCGATTGATGAACCATCCAGCTGGTAGCGATGATGGTCACATCATGTCCTTGACGTTTAACATCTGCCACACCTAAAGGAATATCATATCTCCCCTCAGGCACCTCAGCAATCGTTTGATAGCACTGTTTGTGCTCGTAAAAAATCACTGGATTATTATCTGCAATTGCTGCATGGAGCAACCCTTTAGCATCATAGGCTGTCGCTGGCTGAACAACCTTCAATCCCGGAATATGAGCCAACCAACTTTCTAGACTTTGAGAATGCTGTGCCCCAGCGCCTGTCCCAGATCCACCAGCCGTTCGCAGTACTAAGGGAACCTGAAGTTGTCCCCCTGACATATAATGAATTTTAGCCCCTTGATTTACTAGCTGATCCATCGCAATTGTAATAAAGTCTGAAAACTGTAATTCTACAATGGGACGTAAGCCTGTCATAGCCGAACCCACGGCGACGCCTGCTATGGCACTTTCTGAGATAGGTGTATCACGCACTCGCTCCGTGCCAAATTTCTCTTGAAGTCCTTGGGTAACACCAAAACCACCTCCGTATATGCCGATATCTTCTCCAAGTAAAAAAACGAAAGGATCAAGCGTCATTGCTTCATCTAGGGCTTCATTTAGTGCTTCTTTATAAGTTAGCTGTCTCATCATGGCCTCCTGCGTAAACATCTGTATATAAATCAGCTGAACTTGGTCGCAAATCTTTTTTCACGCTCGCTACCAACTCCGCTAACTCTTGCTTCAAAACAAGCTGCATATCAATCAGCTGCTCCTCGGAGATTAATCCCTGAGTCAACAATAATTTAGTTAAACGCTGAATCGGATCCCGTTGTCGCCAAGCTTCTTCCTCTTGCAAACTACGATATAACCGCTTGTCAGATTTAGAATGTCCGCAATGACGGTAGGTTAATGCTTCAATCAAGATAGGACCTTTCCCTTCTCGACAGCGAGTTATCGCTTCTTGAGTAGCATCAATAACCGCTACAATATCATTACCATCAATCGTAACTCCTGGTATTCCATAGCTAGAAGCACGGTCAGCAACTCGTTTAACGTTCATCATATCCGTAATCGCCGAACTCATACCATATTGATTATTTTCAATGAAAAAGATTACTGGCAACTGCCAGATACTCGCCAAGTTAAGCGCCTCATGAAAACTTCCCTCATTAACAGAGCCGTCTCCATTGTAAGCCATCACCACTTGATCCGTGCCAGTCATTTTTGCCGTCAAAGCAGCGCCTGCTGCCAAAGGATAATTTCCTCCAACAATTCCATTAGAGCCCAGATTCCCCGCTGCCACATCCGTAATGTGCATACTGCCGCCCTTTCCCTTATTGGTTCCAGTCCTACGACCAAGAATTTCCGCTAACATCCCCCGCTGATTGGTCCCTTTGGCTAAAGAATGACCATGATTTCGGTGAGTTGACATCATCCAGTCTTGTTTGCGCAATAAATAGCCACTACCGACTGCCGTCGCTTCTTGTCCAATACAAAGATGCAGAGTTCCGTGGATTTCTCCTGCCTGATAAAGAGCCTCAACCTCTTCTTCAAACAATCGAATCTGCCACATTTTTTTCAGCAGATCAACAAATTCTTCATCCTTAAGGAAGGCTCTATTTGGTATTTTTTGCTCATTTGTCACCACTGACTCCCCCTTTTTTACATTTGCTCTTAATTAAAACATATGTAAAGTAGTGTACTGTTTATTTTAATAATTTTCAAGTTTCACCTATCCGATCCAAAATCCCGTATTTTCTTAGACTTTCGATCTGAATTCCTCACATTTTGCGAGCCAATCGTATATAATGAAAGTTGAAGCAACTAAATTTAGACCTATTAATTAGGTAATTTTACATAGAGAAAGCTGTTGATTACATGGAGTTAATGCAAACTATTTTGAATAAGAAAGACCTTTATGTCTTTGAACAAAGTGCTTTAGAGATACCAGATGCGTTGTATCCTTTCGCCTATACCGATTTACTAACCAAAGAAGCTGGTGACAGCAAACAACCAATTCTACACTTCTGGGAAGCTGATAAAACCGTGATACTAGGAATGAAAGACACCCGACTCCCTTTACTACCGCAGGCACTAGAAGTTTTAGACAACCACAAGTATCATTATGTTGCGCGAAATTCTGGCGGTTTAGCCGTTGTAGCCGACTCAGGTATTCTTAATTTTTCACTAATTATTCCGTTACCCGACACTCAAAAAATAAGTATTCCAGACGCTTACGAGCTAATGCTTTTGGTTATTCAAAAAGCTTTTGCCGACTTTGACGTCACTATTGAAGCTAAGGAAATCAGTGACTCCTATTGTCCCGGCGACTACGATTTAAGTATCAATAATCGGAAGTTTGCTGGAATCGCTCAAAGACGAATTCGAGAAGGAATTGCTGTTATGATCTATTTAAGTGTTGAGGGAGCTCAAGATGAACGCGGCGAGTTGATTCGTCACTTTTATCAAGCTGGCCTAGCAGAAGCCTTTGGACAAAACGGGTATCCACCTGTCAGAGTTGCATCAATGGCCAATTTAAGCGAACTTCTTCACACACCTCTAACCGCTAAGATGGTAATAAAACGAATAAAAGCACTCTTTATTCGTGAGTTTGAGCAAACCCTACATGAACCCGAGCTCGAAACCTATGTAGCTGAAAAAGACTTGACTGATGAACTGAATAAAAACCTTGAAAAAATGCGACGTCGCAACAGTGATATTATTGAAAAAGGAGTTGAAGCACCTTGAGTATTCCCTATAAAGACCAACAATTACCGATAGAAAAAGTCTTTCGTGACCCTGTCCATGACTATATTCACGTACAGCACCAAGTCATTCTCGATTTGATTAATACAAAAGAGTTTCAACGATTACGCCGAATTAAACAATTAGGAACAACCTCGTTTACTTTCCACGGAGGAGAACACAGCCGTTTCGGGCATTCACTAGGCGTGTATGAAATTACCCGAAGGATTTGCGACCTTTTCAGCCGCAACTATTCAATTGAAGAAGACCCTGAAAATGGTTGGGATGATCGCGAGCGCCTCGTTGCTCTTTGTGCGGCTCTACTGCACGATGTTGGTCACGGGCCTTATTCCCATACATTTGAAGGGATTTTCAACACTAATCATGAAGAGTTTACAATTAAAATCATTACGTCACCTGAAACAGAAGTATTTCAATGTCTAAATCAAGTAGAAGAAGGCTTCCCCGAAAAAGTTGCCAGCGTCATTCGAAAAGATTACCCCAATCCTCAAGTCGTCCAAATGATTTCTAGTCAAATTGATGCCGACCGTATGGACTACCTATTGCGGGATGCCTATTTTACTGGCACCGAATACGGCACCTTTGATTTAACTCGTATTCTGCGAGTCATTCGTCCTTATAATGAAGGGATTAGCTTTTCAACCAATGGCATGCACGCCGTCGAAGATTATATCGTCAGCCGCTATCAAATGTACATGCAAGTCTATTTTCATCCTGTATCACGAGGTATGGAAGTCATTCTCGATCATTTGCTAAAGCGCGGCACATTACTTTACGAAGAAGATCCCCACTACTTTGAAGGGCACTCTCGACTACTGATTCCATTCTTTGAAAATAATTACACGTTGTCAGATTACCTCAAACTAGACGATGGTGTTCTGAATACTTATTTTACAGTCTGGACTGACGACCGTGATCAGATCCTGAGTGACTTAACCGCCCGATTCTTAAATCGCAGACCCTTTAAATCTGCTAGATTCCAACCAGATGAGGATGAGTCTCTAATTGTTGAAATGAAAGAACTTATTGAAAAAGTTGGCTTCAATCCAACCTTTTATACGGCTGTTAACACTAGTTATGACTTACCATATGATTTTTACCGTCCAGACCAAAAGCATCACCGCACCCAAATTGAATTGATTGAAAAAGATGGTAGTCTTATTGAATTATCAAAAGCGAGTGATTTAGTAGCCGCCTTAGCTGGACAAACTCATGGCGATGAACGCTTTTTCTTCCCTAAAGAGATGATTCAAACCGACAAACCCAACCTATTTGTGGAAGAGTATTTTGCCTTTACTCATTATCTTCATAATGGTGCTTTAACGAAGCCTTAACACTCACAAAAAATTGACTATTCGCTAAAGGAGCTTTTTATTTTGACTATTAAATTAATTGCCATTGATATTGATGGTACACTAATCGATTCACACCATCAGCTACATCCAGATACTATTACTACCTTGCAAGCTAAAGCGGCAGAAGGTGTGAAAGTCGTCCTCTGCTCGGGTCGCCCTATGATCGGCATGTTGCCGTATATCGAGCAGCTTGGACTTTTGACTGAAAACAATTATACAATCAGCTATAACGGAGCCCTCGTTCAACATAATCTCGATCAAAAAAAGTTAATTGAACATACGCTTAACTATGCTGATATTCAAAAAATAGCAGAACTTGGGGATAAATTGGAACTTAAACTACATGTTCTTGATCTGGCTAGCATGTATACGCCTAATCGACACATTAGCGAATACACCGTTTTCGATTCTCATGCTACACAGATGCCTTTACAGTACTGCCCGATAGCGGAAATGCCCGAACAAGCTTACAATAAAATCATGTTTGCAGATCATGCCGGTAAATTGGAACTAGCGATTCCTAAAATTCCAACTGACTTCTACAAAGACTATACGATGCTTCATAGCATGCCGTTCTTTTTTGAATTCGTTAATAAACAAGCAAGTAAAGGTCAAGCACTGAGTGAACTCGCTGCTCGCTTATCTATCAAACAAGAAGAAGTCATGGCCATTGGCGATAACGAAAATGACTTAGATATGTTAGCCTATGCCGGAATCGGTGTCGCTATGGCAAACGCCTCAGAAAATGCCAAAAAAGCGGCAAATTTTATTACTAAATCAAACGATGAACAAGGTGTCGCTCACGCAGTTAACACATGGGCTTAATTTTAGATACCAAAAAAGCAGAGACCAGGACTCTGCTTTTTTGGTATCTAATTAATAACTAAATTTCTTGTCTTTTACCACTTAGCCATTCTTTAACCGCCCATTTATGGCTTCCTCGTTTGAGTTTTTCAATTGCTTCTTCAATCGAAAACCATTTAATAACGTTAAAATTCTCTAATGGCTCGCCGTCTTCCTGCCAATTTTTTGCCGAAAAAAAATAGGCAGGGTTATGAAAATACGTCTCTCGATGACGAGAATAAAAATAATCATCCGCTTGACCAAGATAAGCCTCAACCGATACTTTAAACCCCAGTTCTTCTCGCACTTCTCGGTGAACGGTCTCCACCTTTGTCTCTTCGCCCTCTATCTCTCCCCCTGGTAAAAAATAAGCGCCATTGGGAGCTTGAACCAAAACAATCTGTTCATTAGAATCTTTAATAATAATATAAGCCGCATGTCGTTCAACATACGTCTCCCCCTCTACTTTATCGCCAAAAGTCGGAACTTCTATCATCCTTATTTGTTTCCCTTCAGTTTTATTTCTATTTTACGTTATCCGTGACTTGTGTGCAACAAGAAAAACATACATCTACTTGACTTACTAACGATCATTTAACTAGAATTCTGATTCCGCTCTATGCTAGAATGAAAGAGTAAGCATTTATCTCGAAAGGATGATTTAATATGAAAATGGCACATACGTGTGTTCGCGTAAAAGATTTAGACGCGTCATTGGATTTTTACCAAAAAGCCTTTGATTTTAAAGAAACAAAGCGCCGTGATTTTCCAGAAAACAAATTTACATTGGTTTATTTAACCTTACCTGGGGATAGCTATGAGTTAGAATTGACTTATAACTATGGTCATGAAGCTTATGATTTAGGGAATGGTTATGGTCATATTGCCATTGCAACTGATGATTTGGAAGCTTTACATGCCAAACACTCAGCTACTGGTTTTAATGTCACTGATTTAAAAGCTTTACCTGGCGTTCCGCCTTCTTATTATTTTATCGTTGATCCAGATGGTTATAAAATCGAAGTCATTCGAGAAAGATAACCCCTCTAGATTAACTAAAATAGTTAAAGAGTGCTAGCGTTGTTCCAAGAACAAGTAACTGATATCAAGTGAGGAGACATTTGTCTCCTCCTTTTTTTGACCCAAAATTATGCGTTACTATTGACTCTGACAGTATGTTAGACTATATAGTATCATTAATCACAAAATAACGGGACCATAAAAAACCTTACAGGAGGGATCACATGTTTAAAATTGGTGAATTTTCACGATTATCAAATACAAGTGTCAGAATGTTACGTCACTACGATAAGTTAGGGCTATTAACTCCTTTTCAGGTTAATCCTGAATCTGATTATCGCTACTACCAAGCAGCTCAATTAGCCACCGTTAACAAGATAAAACAACTTCAAGAACTCGGTTTCTCATTAGCCATCATTAAAGAGATGCTAACAGGAAATCAAGCCATTCCTTTAGATCATTACTTTGAAATCAGACAGCAAGAAGTCGCTGAAGAACTTGCTAGATTAAAGCATCAACAACAGTTAGTTGCCTCTGCAACAGCGATTATTCACCAATCAACGTCATTATCAACCTATCATGTTGTTGAAAAAATAATTCCTGAGCGCTATGTTATGAGTATTAAGCAAGTCATCCCTACTTATAATGATGAGGGACAATTATGGGAGCTACTCGGAGTCGAAGCAAAAAAACAACATGTCAAACTAAGTACCCCACCGCTAGGTCTCACCCTCTATCATGGCGATGAGTACCAAGAACATACGATTGAAACTGAGATTCAAAGCTCCGTCTCTGGAAGTTATCAAAACACAGAGTCAGTCACCTTTAAAACGGTTCCGGAAATGCTGGTCGCCTCTATCACCTTTAACGGGAGTTATGACCAAATGCCCGTTGTCGCAGAAGCCGCTGCTAACTGGATGGAGATTAGCAACGTTCAGCTTGCTGGACCAATGTTTAATATTTTTCACGTTTCACCGAATGAAAGCAAGCTCCCTGAAAACTGGGTAACCGAAGCCTGCTATCAAATTACGGAAAGAAAGGATGATCACTAATGGCAAGAGCTCGAAGCAAAGAAGAGTTACTCAGCTTTAGCGAAACAAACTATCAAAAACTATTAACCATGATTCACTCCTTTTCCCCTGAGGAGCAAGTAGGTACTTTTCCTTTTGAAGATCGTGATCGTACAATTCGGGACGTCCTAGTTCATCTTTACGAATGGCAATCAATGATGGAAAATTGGTACACTGTCGGAATGAGTGGAAATAAACCCATCATGCCACGAGAAGGCTATACATGGAAAACAACTACTGAGATGAACCTCGTCATCTGGCAAGAGTATCAAACGACTCCTCTTGATGAGGCCCTCGACCTCTTAGCTGCTAGCCATAAAAAAATGTTGTCACTTATTAATGCTCATAGCGATGAGGAATTATTCACTAAAAAAGTCTATCCTTGGACCAACACAACTTGTCTAGGCTCCTACTTTGCCTCAGCTACTTCTAGCCACTATGATTGGGCTCTAAAAAAAATTAGACGCTATCAACGTGGGCTTAAATAATCGGCAGCACTTTTATTGTTTTACTCATTGAGCTTTTCTGTTACAATAAAGTAGATAATACTTTTAATTAACAATTGTAACAGAAAGGTTGGATGAATCATGACTCATTTTTCTTCTAAGCAGGCAGAAAAACATTATTATGAGACCGAAGCAAGTGAAGCAGATTTTTTAGCTTGGTATGGTCAACAGGATTTGCCAAAATATGAGACGCCTTCTGTCACGGTTGATAATGTCTTACTCTGCTATAACCGTACCGAGGATCATTTGAAGATTCTATTGGTGCAACGAAATACCCATCCTTATCAGTATTCATGGGCTCTTCCAGGTGGCTTTGTCAATCGTAATGAAGCAACAGAAGATAGTTGCATCAGAGAAACTCAAGAAGAGACTGGCGTAACAATAAACTTAGATAACATTGAACAATTGCATACTTTCAGCACCCCTAATCGTGACCCGCGTGGCTGGGTAATTACCGTCAGCTACTTAGCTTTCATCGGTGAAGACCCCTTAACAGCAGGCGATGATGCCAAAGCAGCAAAATGGTTTACTATCAAGCGAGAAGGCCATCTGTTAAAGCTAGAAAATGGGCAGCACGATGCAATTATTTTAGATATCGACTCTGAAAAATCAATTGGAAAAGAAACCCTTGCTTTCGACCATGAGCAAATCATTCTGAAAGCATTTAAACGTGTTCTCAATAAAATGTATCACGAGCCAAAAGTCTTACAAGTCCTAGGTGATGATTTTTCCATCACAGAAGCTCGCAAGGTATTTGCTAAATTTTTAGGCGTGGATTACAAAAGTATTGATCACTCCAATTATAAAAAGGCAATGCTAGACTATTTTGTTGAAATCGGTGAGCGACCTACTGGTATTGGGCGCCCTTCAAAAATTTATCAGCTAAAACGACTTAATGACTAAAAAGAATGAGGATGAGACCTTTGTCTCCCCCTCATTCTTTTTCATTATTGTGTCACTCTTTTTCGTTCTTTTTTCTTAATTTGCTTACTACGTAATTGACCACAAGCCGCATCAATATCTGTCCCTTGCTCCTTACGAATCACACAATTCACGCCATTTTTCTTCAAGACATCATAAAAAGCTAAGACATCTTCCTTCGTACTACGACTGTATTGATCGTGCTCGCTCACAGGATTATACGGTATTAAGTTAACATACGTCAGCTTTTTCTTATCCTTCAATAAATCAGCTAACTGCTGAGCATGCTCCACTCGATCATTAACATTAGAAAGCATAATATATTCAAACGTAATCCGACGATTCGTTTTTTCAATATAATCATCCACAGCAGCCATCAATTTTTCAACTGGATTACTGCGATTAATTCGCATAATTGACGTTCTAACTTCGTTATTTGGAGCATGTAAAGAAATGGCCAAATTAACTTGCAAGCCGTTATCAGCAAATTCATGAATCTTATGGATTAGTCCACTAGTGGACACAGTCATATGACGAGCACCAATAGCCAAACCTTTAGCATCATTCACAATGTATAAGAATTTCATAACATTGTCATAATTATCAAATGGCTCGCCAATCCCCATCACAACAATATGGCTGACACGTTCGTCCAAGCCGCGCTCATCCAGATAAAACTGAACTTGCATAATTTGCGCGACAATTTCTCCTGCTGTTAAATCACGCTGTTTAGTCAACAAGCCACTTGCGCAAAATGTACAACCAATGTTACATCCTACCTGAGTTGTAACGCAAACTGATAGTCCATACTCATGTCGCATCAAAACAGTTTCAATCATATTTTTATCCGACAATTCAAATAAATACTTAATAGTGCCATCTTGAGATTCTTGTACAACCACTTGATTTAACGGACTCATGTCAAAGGTCTCACTTAAAAGGTCAATCGTTTGTTTTGATAAGTTGCTCATCTCAGCAAATGTTTTGACACGTTTAATATAGAGCCAATCCCAGACTTGGGTGGCACGAAACTTTTTATCTCCCTGCTCTTCAAACCACGTTTGGAGATCACTCATCGTCAACCCATAAATTGATTGTTTATCCACACTATTTCCTCATTTCTAGTATCTTTCTCACTTTGAACACTATATCTTAAATCGGCCTTTTTTGCAATATCTGACAGACCTTTATTAAAAAATATTATCATAATCTTTCTTATATTCACAAACAAACTGTCAACTATATCTAAATATAACCTATTTTTATTGACTAATTCTGACGTTTATTTGGTATAATAACTAAGAGAGGTGATGTGTATGAATGTTTTAATAGCAAGTATCATGATGATAGTACTTGTGATTGTGTCAAATATTATTAGTCATTATCTAGTGGCCATCCCAACAGCTTTAATCGAAATCGCTGTAGGGCTTATCATTGCACTAGTATTAGATATCCAGATAAATTTGGAAGCTGATTGGTTTATGTTGTTATTTGTAGCGCCACTTTTATTTAACGATGGAAAACTGTTTCCTAAAAATGAACTGTGGGAGTTAAGAGCCCCCATCTTCGCATATGCAATATGGCTCGTCTTATTGACAACGATTGTCGGTGGATTCTTTATTCATTGGCTAATCCCCGAGGTTCCTTTAGCCTTAGCAATGGCCTTAGTTGCTGTCCTTTCACCAACTGACCCAGTTGCTGTTCACGGGATTGCGGAACAGATCAAATTACCACCCAAAATTTTAAGCTTAATTAGTGGCGAAAGTCTCATTAATGATGCTAGTGGTCTAATCGCCTTTAAATATGCCTTAGCCGCCTTTATGACTGGCTATTTTTCAGTGACACAAGCAGCTGGTGACTTTTTGTATATGGCTCTTGTCGGCGGTTTAATCGGAGTTGCCTTAATTTCTTTTGCCCACTTCCTCCGTGTCTTCCTAGTTCAGCAAGGGATTCAAGATGTGGTACTTCATACAACTATCCAGATTTTAACCCCCTTCGTCATTTATATTCTGGCCGATGAAGTTGCCCACGCATCTGGCGTCATTGCTGTCGTAGCGGCTGGCGTTCTATCAATTAACCAAACCCCTATCTTTAGAAGTCAGCATTCTGAGGTGCGCCTAGTAACTAATAAAATGTGGGATATACTGGTTTATTTACTAAATGGATTAGTTTTCATCTTACTAGGAATTGAACTTCCCATCGCTATGCGAGGGACAATCGAAAATCCTTTAATTCACAATGGAACTTTACTGTTTTGGATTCTCTGTATCTGGATTTTCTTACTGATTATTCGTGTCGCTTGGTCCTACATGTATATGTGGCTGACTTATTTGCGAAAAAACAATGGTAAAAATGACAAGCCCTCGTTTATTACCGCACTAATGACGGGGCTAACAGGGGTTCGTGGAGCTGTTACAATGGCTTCCATCATGTCCATGCCACTCGTTCTGCCAAATGGAGACTTATTTGTAGAACGACCTCTAATTATTACGTTGGCCTGTGGGGTTATTCTAACTAGCTTAATTGTCGCCACCATTACCTTGCCAGTTCTAACCAAAAAGAAAAAACGGCTAGCATTAGTTGGAGATGATTGCTCGGCTAAGTCCGATGTTTTGAATAAACACGTTATCGATGGCTCTGACCAAAACTTAACTGAACTAGAAGCCCGTAAACTGATGGTCAAACACGCCTTAATGGTTCTCAAACAAGAATCCTTAAGTAATCGTGATCACTTAATCCTATCTGACTTAATTCAAGAATTTGAATCTCGTCTGAGATACTTATACAAAGAACAAAATGACGATCAAACGAACCGCTTATATGCCACTTTAGAAAAGCGAGTACAAGAAGTGGCAATCGTTGGTGAGCTTTCTGGTGTCGAAGAGACCGTCAAAAATGGTGGGGTCTCCGAACGATTTGCAAAAAATTATATCCGAATCGTGACAACAAAAAAAGTGGCTCTTCAGCCTGGCTTTGTCAATTCACTTAAACGAATGCTAACAGTCTTGCGCCGCCAGGGAAATCTAGCTCTCTGGCAATTTAAATCCAATCAACAGCCAGAGCAAATGACCTTAGGTGAAACCTCCCTACTAAAGCTTGAAATTGAAAGTACTAAGGGTGCTATTAATGCTCTCCGCGCCTATAAAAAGGACTTGGATGCTACAAGCGAGGGATTTGAGTTACATAAGCATATCGTCACTCAAAAGCTCCATGAGTATTTACATAAACTTCAACGTATCAAGCAATTAAGTACGCAAAGTAAAAAGGATTATCAAAAATTAATGCATGAATACTATATGAAGGCCCTCGACGCTGAACGAGAAACTGTCCAAGTTTTGTTCCAAAATGGGCAGATCACACTGACGATGGCCAATCATTTGCGACAATCTTTAAACTATTATGAAAGTTCATTGCTGCAAAGCGATACTCATTGATGAAACAAAAAGAGCTTGGGACATAAGTCTAAACGAAAAATCCAGATACCAGTCAAATTGATTGGCATCTGGATTATTTTGTTGTACAAAAATAAGAACACTTTTGCTAAAATAAAAGTAACCA
>NZ_JCAQHY010000150.1:0-60370 GCF_059621045.1 Vagococcus sp. WN80Y | reverse complement strand
ACTGTCGTAGATCGTGTGATACAACAAGCGATTGCCCAAGTGTTAACGCCGCTATTTGACAAACAATTTCATGAGGATAGCTATGGATTTAGACCACGACGTTATGCGGAAATGGCCATATTAAAGACGCTTGACTATATGAATGAGGGATTTGATTGGATAGTAGATATTGATTTAGAACGATTTTTCGATACCGTCCATCATGATCGCTTAATGAATCTTGTGGCGAAAACAGTAGATGATGGTGATGTGGTCTCTCTGATACGAAAATATTTAGTGAGTGGTATTGTGATAGAGGATGAATACAAAGAATCTATTGTCGGGACATCGCAAGGCGGTAATCTATCCCCTCTATTAAGTAATATTATGCTAAATGAACTAGATAGAGAGTTAAGTAGACGCGGACTCCACTTCGTGAGATATGCAGATGATTGCCTCATTTTTGTAAAAAGTGAGATGTCAGCTAAGCGTGTCTTACGTTCGATTACGACATTCATAGAGACAAAACTAGGCTTAATTGTCAATGGAACGAAATCGAAAGTGACAATACCTTGGGACAAAGAGTTAAAATTCTTAGGATTTGGTTTTTACAAAGACAAAAGAACAGCCCTTTATAAAGCGAGACCCCATCAAACTTCAGTAGAAAACTTTAAATATAAGCTAAAGAAACTGACGGTCAGGAGATGGAGCGTTGACATGGCGTATCGGATAAAGAAAATTAATGAATTGGTACGTGGATGGGTCAACTACTTCAAAATCGGGAAAATGAAGCACCGGATGAAACTCTTATCTGAACATTTGAGATTTCGATTAAGAATCTGTATCTGGAAGCAATGGAAGACAGCCGAAAAGCGAATTACCTCATTAATTAAGCTAGGAATGTCACCCTATCATGCCTATAAAAATGGGCATTCCAGTAAACCATGTGCGAGAGTGTCAGCTTCTTGGATTATGACGACCACAGTAACGAATAAGAGACTAGCCCGAAAAGGGCTAATCTCTCCACTTGATCATTATATAAAAGTACATGTTTAGTATAAAATTGAACCGCCGTGTACGAAAATCGTACGCACGGTGGTGTGAGAGGACGAATAATCAATTAATGATTATTCTCCTACTCGATTTATTCAATCAGAAAGAAAGAGCTGTGACAAAAGTCGTTTTGTTCCGAGCGCTACGTAGACTTTTGGAACGCGTTTATCGCACAATATACGTGAAACAAAATTGGGGCGTGACTTATGTCACGGCCCCAATTGTCTCATGATCATTATGTAAGTGACACGTTCTAGAAATTAGTTACTTCTTTATTTTTTATAGACGCTTTTTAGCGTGACTGGTGCTGCAAAGGTGTGATATTCTAAGCCTTTCAATTGCGGATTTTGTAAAACAGATTGTTTATTTTGACTAATGACAATTGTCCCAGCAGTGTTCTGAATAATTTCTTTCTCTGCGTCCATCAATGCTTGCCATCTGTCACTTGGTTTATTTGCCAATGTGGTGGCAGCGTCATCTAATAATTTATCATAAGTAGGATTAGAGTAGTGCATTTTATTGTCAGAATGGAAGGTATTGAGTGTTGAAATTGGGTCTTGATAATCTGGTGTCCAGTAAATTAGAAACATATCATACTCACTTTCACGACCTAAGTTTAGGGCTGTTTCAGTTGGCATTGAGTTGACGTTGATGGTTAGTCCTTCAAATAATTGTTGAAGTCCTCCTTGAATACTCTCTGCCATTTTTTTGTAGTTTCCATCGTCGTTCACTAGCAAATCAATACTTACTTTGTCTCCCAGCTCCGCCTGGGCTTTTTTCCAGTAATTTTGAGCATCGGTTTTATCATAATTCATTAAATCGCCAGCTTCTTCACGAAAATCCTGTCCAGTTTCTGGATTGGCTAGAAAACCATTAGGAATTAAACCATAAGTTGGTTCTGAACCGTCGGAAACAATGTTGTTGATAATTGTTTCTTTATCTATGCCATAAGCGATAGCTTTACGTAAATTTTCGTTTGCTAAAGGCGTTTTTTTGCCATCACGTTCTTGATTTAATCTAAGGTAGTTAATAGTTGCTGTTGGATTAGATTTAAAATCTGGATTATCTTTATTTTCAGAGGCTAAAACACCAGTCAAGGTTGCGACATCTAGTTCTCCAGATTCATATAAATTAAGAGCAGTAGAGCTTTCCTTAACAACTTCATAATGAATAGCATCAGATTTAACATTTTTCTTGTCCCAATAGTTATCATTTTTCACAAGATCCCAGTTCAGGTCGCTTTGTTTCCAGTTTTTGACTGTAAAAGGTCCGTTGTAAATGGTATTTTCAGTATCAGTTCCATATAGTTTGCCTTTTTCTTCCACGTATTTTTGATTTTGTGGGAAAAAGGTTGGAAAGGCCATTAAGGAAGTGAAGTAAGGTCTGGCTTCTTTTAATTTTATTTCTAAAGTATAGTCATCTAATGCTTTAACTCCTAGATCATCGACAGGTTTATCGCCAGTCGCGATTTCCGTTCCATTTAGGATAGTATCTTGGATTAAAAAGCTATAAACAAGGGCATTAGCTGGATCAATCATCTTTTTCCACGCATAAACGAAATCGTGAGCGGTGACGTTATCACCATTCGACCATGTGCCATTATCACGTAAGGTGATGGTGTAGGTTTTTCCGTCTTCGGAAATCTTAGGTAGTTCTTTAGCAGCAGCTGGGATGATGGCATCTTCTTTGTCTAAGCCATAGAGCCCTTCAAAGGCTGCGGTTTGAACGATGGCATCAGGGAAATCTAGCATCACCGATGTATCCAAGGTGGTTAGTTCTGTTGCTGACATTAAGTTGAGTGTTGCTGCTTTGTCATTTTTTTGTGTTGTATCCGCTGATTTAGAACCGCATGAGCTGAGTATGGTAGTCCCGATTACCATAAGTAAACTAATTTTAATTAACTTCTTCATTTTTTTCTCTCCTTTTGTATGAGATGGTTAGTCTCGCTCGACTAACATCCAAACAACGACGGCTTCTTCATCGCTATCATTGTAATTAATATGTTTTTCATTTGCTACGATTAATTGAGCGTCTCCTGGTGAGCCTAATAAGTCGGTCCCATCTTCTAAAATAGTGTGAGCGGCACCAGATATAACATAGGAGTACTCATCTTGTTCGTGGCAAGCGTAGCCTTCTGCTGGGCTGCGATCACCAGGTTGTAATTTGATAACGCCCATTTGAACTCGTTTATTGGGCTGATTATCTGCGTCAAAAAAATAAGTCATAGCTTGATCTAATGTAGGTTTAATTTCCATTAAGGTGTCCTCCTTGAAAAAAATATATGACTTGAATCTTACCATAAAATGAGAGATAAGTATAGCTTTTGTCGGAATTTTCTGACTATTAAGTTTGGTAGTTTCATTATTTTTCCCATTAATTGCTACTAAGATTTTCATATTAATGATACAATTATAAATAAGAATTGTGTGAAGTGTGTGGTGTAAAGTAGCAAGAGATGATTAAAAAGATACTGAAAATCGTAATTTTAGTAGTAAATACGAAGAATGGAGTATAGAAATGAACTATAAATATCCAGATGACAGCCTGATGTTACACACGGATTTATATCAAATTAATATGATGAAAACATATTGGGAGCTTGGTCGAGCAGATCGCCATGCCGTTTTTGAATGCTATTTTAGATCAATGCCGTTTAAAAATGGTTATGCTGTTTTTGCTGGTTTGGAACGTTTGGTTGATTATTTTGAGCATTTAACTTTTACAGAATCAGATTTAGTTTATCTACGAGACGTGGAAGGGTATCCTGAAGCTTTTATCGATTATTTAGCCGACTTTAAGTTTGAGTGCACAGTACGCTCAGCTGTCGAAGGTGAATTAGTTTACAATAATGAGCCGATTGTTCAAATCGAAGGACCGCTGGCTCAATGTCAATTAGTTGAAACGGCCTTGTTGAATATCGTTAATTATCAGACACTAATTGCGACTAAGGCGGCTCGGATTAAATCGGTGGTTGGTGATGAACTACTGATGGAGTTTGGTTCACGTCGTGCGCAGGAGATGGATGCAGCTATTTGGGGAACTCGGGCGGCTTATATTGGTGGCTGTGATGCAACTAGTAATGTTCGTGCGGGGAAAATTTTTGGTATCCCTACAAGTGGAACCCATGCCCATTCTCTTGTTCAGTCTTATATTGATGATTACAAGGCATTTAAGGCCTATGCTGAAACACACAAAGAGTGCGTCTTTTTAGTGGATACATACGATACACTTAAATCTGGTGTGCCGAATGCTATTAAAGTTGCTAATGAGATGGGCGATAAGATTAAGTTTTTAGGTGTTAGAATCGATAGTGGTGATATGGCCTATATCTCGAAAAAAGTTCGCAAACAGTTAGATGAAGCGGGCTATCCAGACGCAAAAGTTTATGCATCCAATGATTTAGATGAAGCAACGATTTTGAATTTGAAGATGCAGCATGCGAAAATTGATGTTTGGGGTGTAGGAACCAAGTTGATTACGGCATTTGATCAACCGGCTTTAGGGGCGGTATATAAATTAGTATCGATTGAGAATGATAATGGTGAGATGGTTGATACGATAAAACTGTCAAATAATGCTGAAAAAGTATCTACGCCAGGGAAAAAACAAGTATGGCGAATTACGCAAAAGGATAATCAAAAATCCGAAGGGGATTATATTGCCCTGTGGCATGAAAATCCAAATGAGCTAGATGAGCTGTTTATGTTCCACCCAGTTCATACCTATATTAATAAGACGGTAGTTAATTTTGAGGCAAGGCCAATTTTACAAGATATTTATTTGGATGGGCAATTGATTTATGAGTTACCTCCTTTGGAAGATATTAAAAAAATTGCGAATCAAAATCATGATAATCTATGGGAAGAATATAAACGTGATTTGAATCCACAACTATATCCAGTTGATTTATCACAAGCTGCTTATGATAATAAGATGGCGATTATCGATGAAATACGTAGAAAAGTAAAAGAGCTTTAGTATAAAGATAGTGGAAGGGCGGATGGTTATGTCACTACAAGCAGAAATTATCGAGACATTAAAAGTGTTGCCAGAAATTGATCCACAAGTAGAAATTCGTAAGAGTATTGATTTTTTGAAAGCTTATATGCTGAAGCATCCCTTCTTAAAAACCTTAGTTTTAGGGATTAGCGGTGGTCAAGATTCGACCTTAGCTGGGCGGTTAGGACAACTGGCGATGAGTGAGTTGCGAGCAGAAACGGGCAATTCTGAGTATCAATTTATTGGTATTCGTCTGCCTTATGGCAATCAGGCCGATGAGGAAGATGCTAAAAGAGCTCTTGCGTTTATTCAAGCAGATGTTGAGTTACGGATAAATATTAAAGCAGCAGTTGACGCTACGATGGCCTCACTAGTTGAGGTTGGCACGACATTGACAGATTTTAATAAGGGAAATATCAAGGCTCGTCAGCGGATGATTGTTCAATATGCCGTAGCGGGAGATCGTCAGGGCGCTGTTTTGGGAACAGACCATGCTGCTGAAAGTGTGACCGGATTTTTCACTAAGTTTGGTGATGGTGGTGCAGATATTTTGCCAATATGGCGATTAAATAAGCGTCAGGGACGAGCGTTACTTAAAGAGCTAGGAGCTGATCCAGCGTTATATTTAAAAGTTCCGACTGCTGATTTGGAAGATGATAAGCCGATGTTGGCAGATGAAGTAGCACTAGGTGTCACTTATGATAAAATTGATGATTATCTAGAGGGGCGTTCAGTCAGTTTAGAAGCAGCTCAAGCGATTGAAAATTGGTGGAAAAAAACTGCCCATAAACGTCATTTGCCTATTACGATTTATGATGAATTTTGGCGTTAAATGACTGTAGAGTAACTGAATAAGAGAAGGGCTGATAGATCTCCAGTGCTGTCAGCTTTTCTCTTTGCTTAGGATCATGTTTATAAGGAAGTAAGGGGAAGAAAGACGTGAAAGAAAAAATCAAGCAGCATTGGCCAAAAATTAGACGAGGACTACAAGTTATCCTAACCATCTTACTAGTTTTTGCGAGTAATTATTATCTTCAATTAACTCAAAATAATTTAAGTTGGGATTTGGCGACAAAATTTGCTTTTAGCTGGCATACAGAAAAATTCATTTTAGGCTGCTTAGTTTTACTGGTTTTTTTGTTATTTCTGATAGGGCTCATTGGTTCTTGGTCAGTAGGATTACTTTTTTATGCAGTGACAATTGGTCTATTGGGATTTGCTAATTATCAAAAAATGACTCATCGTGTGGAGCCGATTTATCCTGACGATCTGAAGATGGTGACGGAATTGACTCTGATGAAAGAGATGATTGGGACAGGGTCGTTTGTGATTTGCTTATTGGCAATTGGAATTGCTTTGGGCTGTTTATGTTATGCTTTTTATCGCAGTTTATTTTTATCTCGTAAGAAACAATTACTACGTGTCAGTTGTTTGGCAGTGACAGCTTTAGGGTTATTTTATATCGGTCAGTTTAATCAGCCAACTAATTTGTTGCGTAAGGAATATGATAAAACAGCACTTTGGATTCCTTATAGTCAGAAAATGAATTACTATAATACAGGATTTATGGGCGGCTTTTTATATAATTTACATGTAGAGCCAATGGCAAAGCCAGCTGACTATTCTGAGAAAAAAGTAAAAGAAGTTGTTGCAAGCTATCAAAAAGAATCTGAAATTGAGGAAGCCGACCAGCCAAATATTGTCTATATTATGTCAGAAAGTTTTTCTGATCCGCTACGATTAAAGGGGCTTAAAACAACTGCTAATCCGCTAAAATCTTATAATGAAGTGGCCAGTGATGCTTATAGTGGTCAAATGTTGTCGCAAAACTATGGTGGTGGGACAGCTAATATTGAATTTGAAGCTTTAACAGGTTTTTCGATGGAGGTTTTTAATAGTCAACTAACGACTCCCTATACAATGCTTGTCCCTAACTTAACGAAATTGCCTTCCTTAGTGTCTCTCACAAAATCGTGGGGATATGAGGCGACTGCGATTCATCCTTATAATACGTCCATGTATAAGCGAAAAGATGTTTATAATGTTTTGGGGTTTGATCGTTTTTTAGATGAGTCAACAATGACACATCAGGAAAAATTAGAGAAAAATCCATATATATCGGATCAATCAGCTTTTCAAGAAGTTTTAGATTTACTTGACAAAAAAGAGCCTCAGTTTATTCATTTGGTAACAATGCAAACCCATATGCCATATAAAGATAAGTATAAGGCTTCTGGTTATCAGATTAGCGGAGTCGATAATCCACAAACGATGGATAGCTATCTGACAGATATTGAATACACAAGCGAGGCTTTGGCAAGCTTTTTGGCAGAGCTGAAGAAATTACCTCAGCGAACGTTAGTTGTTTTTTGGGGCGATCATTTGCCGAGTATCTATTCGGATGATTTACAAGAGAATAACACGGATGTTGACATGCATCTGACTGAGTATTTAATCTGGGACAGTCAAGACAAATTTAACAAGGCTGCTTCATCTAATAATTTGAGCCCCATCTATTTTGGACCTAAATTAGTGGAGCTGGGTGGCTTGCCAACAACTGGTTTCTATCAGCTATTGTCGAAGCTTGAGGAAGTGCTGCCAGCATTTGAGAAAAATTATTATTACCAAAATAATCAGTGGCAAAAAACCTTAGAGTTAAGTCGTAAAGATCAGAAGCTATATGAGGATTATCGACTGATTCAATATGACATTGTGGCGGGGAAACAGTATAGTCTTCAAGAAGATTTTTTTAAGGAGTAGTCTATGGGATTTAAAAAGAGAGATAATCAGGAGTATTATAATCCGGTTCGACGAGCGATTCTTAATCACCACATGATTGAACCGGGAGATCGAGTAGCAGTCGGTTTGAGTGGCGGGAAGGACAGCACTACCCTGTTTTATTTATTGGATAGGATAGCTAAGGAGAAGCGTTTAGGCTTTGAATTTGAACTAGTCCCAATTACATTAGACATGGATATGGGGATGGATATTAGTCCTTTGCAGCAGCTTATTACAGATTTGGGGTATGAATTGACTATTGTTCCGACAAATATTGCAACAGTTGTGTTTGATATTCGCCAAGAGAAGTCGCCTTGTTCGTTGTGTGCTAAATTAAGACGCGGAATTTTAAATAAGTCAGCTAAAGAGCTAGGCTGCCAAAAGATTGCTCTTGGTCATCATGTGGATGATGCGATAGAAACTTATTTTATGAATTTCTTTTTTCATGGTAAGTTAGCTAGTTTTGAGCCAGTGACTTATTTGAGTAAGGTTGATATTACCTTGATTCGTCCGTTACTTTATTTGGAGGAAACGAGTATAAAGAAATTTGTCGCTCGGGAGTCGTTGCCTGTTATTTTTAATCCTTGTCCGGTTGATAAAAAGACGAAGCGGGAAGAGATTAAAAATGTTGTGTCACATCTAGCAGTGAGCTACCCTAATATTCGGCAACGATTTGTTCAAGGCATGGAACAAGGGAATGAAACGGCTTTTTGGCAGTTTGATTTAGAGAAGTCAGAAAAAAAGTTAGAGATGATAAGGGTTTCAATTGCTAATGAGCAATGGAAATAATTGCAACCTGTTAAAAATCGTGTATAATTAAAAATGAAATTGCTCATAAGGGAGTAACTGGCGGCTTAGCCGTGACAACATCACCAGCACTGAAGGGAAATCCTTTCTGGTGTTGTCTTAATTAGTGAGACTTATGTATGCTCTTATTTGCGCATACACAGGTCTCTTTTTGTATTCTGTGTACGCAAATAAAAAAATAGGAGGATGGAAATGTCGGAAGAGAAAAAACAACAACTGAAAGAAGCATTTTATACTCAGTCTGAAGCTGAAGTACTTGAAAAAATGCAGACGTCAAAAGAAGGGCTCTCTAATGGAGAAGCTGCAAAGAGGTTAGAAGAATATGGTGCTAACCAATTAGATGAAGGTAAGAAAAAGACAATGTTGTCTAAGTTCATCGATCAATTTAAAGATTTTATGATTATGATTTTGTTAGCAGCTGCGTTAATTTCATTCTTTACAGGCGATCGTGTCGAAGCAATTATGATTATTGTTGTAGTGTTGATTATGGCTATTTTTGGTGTTGTACAAGAAGCGAAAGCAGAACAGGCTATTGATGCACTGAAAAGTATGGCGACACCAAATGCTAATGCGGTTCGTGATGGCAATGCGATTACGATTAAAAGTACCGAATTAGTGCCTGGTGATATTATCATGCTTGAAGCAGGTGATGTGATTCCAGCAGATTTACGTTTGATTGAAGCTAATTCGATGAAAATTGAAGAAGCAGCTTTGACGGGTGAGTCTGTTCCTGTTGAAAAGGACATCGCAGTAATTAGTGATGCTGAAACAGGAATTGGCGATCGCTTGAACATGGCCTATATGAACAGTAATGTGACTTATGGTCGTGGTCTTGGGGTAGTTGTCGGAACAGGGATGAATACTGAGGTAGGTAAAATTGCCCACATGTTATCTCAAGCAGATGAAACAAATACGCCGTTAAAAGAAAACTTAAACTCATTAGGTAAGACTCTTACAATTGCTATTTTAGGAATCTGTGTGATTATGTTTGGTGTTGGGATGCTAAAAGGCAATACAACATGGATTGATATGTTATTAACATCTGTTTCGTTGGCTGTTGCAGCAATTCCTGAGGGATTACCTGCTATCGTGACGATCGTGTTAGCGATTGGCACACAAAAAATGGCAAAACGAAATGCCTTAGTACGTAAGTTGCCAGCAGTTGAAACGTTAGGTAGCACGGATATTATTTGTTCGGATAAAACTGGGACATTAACAGTCAATAAAATGACAGTTGAAGCAGTTTTTACTAACAACCAATTACATTCAGCAGCAGATGATATTGCGGCTGATAATATGACATTGAAAGTCATGAATTATTGTAATGATACTAAATTTTCAAAAGAAGGCAGCTTGATTGGTGATCCAACTGAGACAGCTCTCGTTCAATTTGGCTTAAATAAGGCTTACGATGTACGTGAAAAATTAGTTGCTGAGCCTCGCGTGGCGGAAGCGCCATTTGATTCAGATCGTAAGTTAATGTCGACAGTTCATGAGTTGGCTGATGGTCGTTTCTTGGTTGCAACTAAAGGAGCACCAGATGAATTATTAAAACGTTGTGTGTCTTATGATGTTAACGGTGAACTTAAACCGATGGATGATGCTGAGCGTCAATTAGTGTTAGAAAACAATACAGGTCTGGCTAAACAAGCACTGCGTGTATTAGCGATGGCATACAAAATTGTTGAGACTAAACCAACTAGTGTTGAGTCAGCTGATTTAGAGAAAGAGTTGGTCTTCTCTGGTTTGGTTGGGATGATTGACCCCGAGCGGAAAGAAGCGGCTGAAGCTGTTCGTGTGGCTAAAGAAGCAGGAATTCGTCCAGTTATGATTACTGGGGATCACCGTGATACAGCTGAAGCTATTGCGGTTCGTTTGGGAATTTTAGCAGAAGGACAGCATGAAGCAGTGATTACTGGTGCAGAGTTAAATGAGATGTCTGATGAAGAGTTTGCTAAAAAAGTGGTTAACTATTCTGTTTATGCCCGGGTTTCTCCTGAGCATAAAGTGAGAATTGTTAAAGCTTGGCAAACTGAAGGTAAGGTAGTTGCCATGACAGGGGATGGAGTTAATGATGCCCCTGCTCTTAAAACAGCTGATATTGGTATCGGTATGGGGATTACTGGGACAGAGGTGTCTAAAGGTGCGAGTGATATGGTTCTTGCAGATGATAACTTCTCAACGATTATCGTGGCAGTAGAAGAGGGACGTAAGGTCTTCTCAAATATTCAAAAAACAATTCAATATTTATTAGCAGCCAACTTAGGGGAAGTTTTGACGCTCTTTATTGCAACTTTAATTGGTTGGGATACATTATTACCTGTCCATTTATTATGGATTAACGTCGTAACAGATACGTTCCCTGCGATTGCGCTTGGACTTGAACCGGCTGAAAAAGATGTGATGACTCATAAACCTCGTGGCCGCAATTCTAACTTCTTCTCTGGTGGAGTCATGAGTAGTGTGATTTATCAAGGGATTTTAGAAGCAGGAATTACGCTAGGTGTTTACTGGGCAGCGATTCAATGGCCTGCTCATATCGCGTTGACAGCAGCACAAGAAGCAACTGCTATGGCGAATAATATTGGCTTGGATCAAGCGATTTATGATATGCAACATGCAGATGCTTTGACGATGTCTTTTGCTACATTAGGGTTGATTCAATTGTTCCATGCCTTTAATGTTAAATCAATTCATCAGTCACTCTTTAAAGTAGGAGCTTTTAGAAATAAAGTCTTTAACTATGCTGTCTTGTTGTCATTTATTTTGTTAGCAAGTACAATTGTTATTCCTGGTTTTAATGACTTGTTTAGTGTAGCTCACTTGGATGCTTATCAATGGGCGATTGTCTTTGGTTCATCACTGTCAATTATTCCAATTGTGGAAATTGTGAAATTCTTCCAAAGAAAAACATTGCAAGATGCTTAATTAGGTGTTAAAAACGTCTCTAGTTGCGGCTAGGGGCGTTTTTTGTTGAGCAAAGCTTTTATTCTACCGCCAAACAGTGTAAAATAGAAACAGATGATTAAAAGAAAGAGGGACAAAATTACGTGAAAGCAAATTTAGGATTTTACATTCAAAAAATAAATGATATTGTTAAAGAGACGGAAGCCATTGGCGAAACCATGAATCCATATTTTGAAGAAGTGAGAACAGCGTTGGATGCTAATAAAGTTGAGACGCTATCGTCTGATAAATTGACAGAAGTTCATGATAACTTTGAAAAAGGAACTGCAAGCTATCAAGGTTTGTTAGATACGATTAAAGGGCTTAAGGCACCAGCAAAAGTAATCGGTATTCATAAAAAATTAGAAAAATCATATACGGATTATGTGGCGGGATGTCAAGAGATGGTCGATGCGATTAGTCCAGAAAATGGCAGTGTTAATCAAGAATTATTTGATGCTGCTGAACGTAAACAAGATGAAACGACAGATACGATTGCGTTTTGTATTCAGCGAATGACTAGTTTGTTGATGAAATAATCCTGTTTGACTGTAATAGAAAAATTAGTTAGACAATTAATTAAAACAGTGGTAAAATGAACATATATTCAACAACAATCTTTTTATTTTTTGATTTTACTCTTCTGAGTAAAATATACTCCTTTTTTACCGTTTACCATGCAGGTAGACGGTTTTTAGGTTCTTTGTTAAATATAGGAAAAGTGATTATTTATTTTTTTAAACAAGTGTAAAAAAATAAAAATGAAATCGTATACAACAGGTGGTGAAACTGTGCTACACTGGAATAAGTAGAATTATAAGAGTCAATGAGGGAATTGTGGGAAATTCTTATATATATTACCAACAGGTAGTTTAATTGGATCAGTTAATCTAGTGCGGACTATCATAGTTTAGTTATATTTAAAGATGACTGCTTAATTTTAAATGATAAAAATCGAGTAGTGTCACGCAGCATGTGACAAAGAAATGATCGTAAGTGATGAAGGTTGCGAGTCTATGTGCTAAGGTTAGCGGATTAAAGTAAGAATCATCACTAAAATAACCAAATAAAAAAATGGAGTAGTGTCACACGACATGTGACAAAGAAATGGGTGTAAGTGATGAAAGTTGGGAGCCTAAAAGCTGAGTTTGAGCCAATTAAACTGAGAATCATCATTAAAACAACCAAATAGAAAAATCGAGTAGTGTCACGCGGCATGTGACAAAGGAATGGTTGTAAGTGATGAGAGTTGGGAGTCTGAAGGGTGAGTTTGAGCGGATTAAACTGAGAACCATCATTAAAACAACCAAATAGAAAAAATGAGTAGTGTCACGTGACGCGTAACATGGGGAAAAAATTAATAAGCAATTTAGATACCGTCTTGATGAGATAAATCAAGAGGCTTTTTTGTTGTCCAAAATGTTGCTGTTGTAATTATTTTGAATCGAAGCTAATAGTGAAATGATTAATGTCATTTGCATTAAATTGATCATTACAGTTAGGAGAGGAGGAACAGGTAAAGTATAGATAGACTGATGACTTTTTGCATCAGCTAAAAATTTAAGGTAAACTATAAGCAGAACTTTTTAGACAGGAGCAAAAAGATGCGTCTTGATAAAGTATTAGAAGCTGCTGCTGTAGGATCTCGTAAAGAAGTTAAGCGTTTATTGGTGAGTCGTCAAGTGAGCGTGGACGACGAGGTTATTGTCGCTGGAGGATATAATGTTGATCCTGCACTACAGGAAATTAAGCTCAGAAATCAGGTAATAACTGGTCGTGCCCATGTGTATTACATGCTTAATAAGCCACAAGGTGTAGTGAGTGCGGTTCGTGATCAACAGCATCAAACTGTGATTGAATTGATCGCAGATGAGGACAGAAGCTTAGGCATATTTCCAGTCGGGCGCTTAGACCGAGATACTGAGGGCTTGTTATTATTAACGGATAATGGTAAATTGGCTCATCAATTATTGAGACCCCTTAAGAAAGTAGTTAAACGCTATGAAGTAGTTGTCAACGAGCGGGTGACGTCAGATGATGTTGAGAGATTTCAAAGAGGTATTATTTTTCACGGTGGTATCAAATGCCAACCAGCTGATTTGATCATTATATCAGCGAGTGAGACTGAGAGTCGGGTATTGCTAGATATTACGGAGGGAAAATTTCATCAAGTGAAAAAGATGTTTTTAGCTGTCGGAAAAAAAGTTGTCTACTTAAAGCGTTTATCTATGGGCAATCTAGTATTAGATGAGCGATTAAAGCCCGGTGACTACCGAAAATTAACAGTAGCGGAGTTAGCAAATTTACAAGACTATTTTAATGAGAGGAGTAGTTGAAGTGATTGAAGGGATAAGTCATATGACTTTTATTGTGGCCGATCTGGCTAAAGCTAGTCAGTTTTTTGAGGAGATATTTGAAGCAAAGCGGGTTTATGATAGCGGTGAAGAAACTTTTTCAGTCTCTCGGGAACGTTTTTTTCTCATTGGTGAGTTATGGATCGCTATTATGGAGGGGGATTCCTTGAGCGAGCCGACTTACAATCATATTGCTTTCAAGGTTGGGAAAGAAGAGTTGCCAATGTATTTGAAAAAAATTCAAGCGTTGGGATTGACTATTAAGGAGCAGCGAAGTCGAGTGGCTGGTGAGGGCGAGTCTTTATATTTTTATGATTATGACCATCATTTATTTGAACTTCATACGGGGACGTTAGAAGAGCGATTAGCTCGGTATCGGCAAGGGAAAAAATAAATGAGTATTTAAGTAATAAAAGATTGAATCCTAGTCGAATATAGATTAGTATAGATAAAGGAAATCATACGATGAAAGAGGTATTAAGCAAAATGGAAATCACGCGGAAGCCAATTGTTATTGGCGTAACTGGTGGGTCTGGTAGTGGTAAAACAAGTGTCAGTAAGGCAATTTTGAATGAGTTTAAGGACCACTCGATTTTATTATTTGAGCAAGATTCTTACTATAAGAATCAAGATGAACTGAGCTTTGAGGAACGCCTGAACACTAACTATGACCATCCTTTTGCTTTTGATACAGATTTATTGATTCAACAATTAACGGATTTAATTAACTTTAAGGCGATTGATAAGCCTGTCTATGATTATGAAGCCCATACTCGTAGCAAACAAGTGGTGCATCAAGAACCGAAGGAAGTCATTATTATTGAAGGCATTTTGATATTGGAAGATGAGCGTTTGCGGGATTTAATGGATATCAAGCTGTATGTGGATACAGAAGATGACATTCGAATTATTCGTCGTATTAAACGGGATATGGAAGAGCGTGGCCGAACGCTGGATTCGGTTATAGAGCAATATTTAACGGTAGTTAAGCCGATGTTTCATCAGTTTATTGAGCCGACTAAGAAGTATGCGGATATTATTATTCCAGAAGGCGGCGAAAATCAAGTCGCGATTGATTTGATGACAACGAAAATTGCGAGTATCCTAGATATAAAATAAATAGTTAAAAGAACCTGCTAATAGTCTGTTAGCAGGCTTTTTTGAGTGACTGAATTTGCCAAAAGAACGCTTGTTCGAGTATAATGAAGAGAAGAAATAGGGGTGAGCAAATGGCGACAGAAATGAGATTTCCACTAAAAAAGGACACGTCACGAAAAATAATTCATTTAGATATGGATGCTTTTTATGCCTCAGTTGAAGAACGAGATCACCCAGAATTAGTTGGTAAACCGTTAGTCATTGCTCGCCATCCACGGGATACAGGTGGAAAAGGGGTTGTAACGACAGCAAATTATGAAGCGAGAAAGTTCGGTATTCATTCGGCGATGAGTGCCCAAAAGGCTTATGAACTTTGTCCAGAGGCTAATTTTATTCAAGGGAATATGGCTCATTATTTAGAAATATCAGCTCAGATCCACGAGATTTTTCATCGGTATACAGACGTGATTGAACCAGTAGCGTCTGATGAGGCGTATCTTGATGTGACAGAGAACAAAATAGCGGGAAAAAGCGCAATTCGCATTGCGCGATTGATTCAATTAGACATTTGGCGAGAGCTTCAACTGACGTGTTCGGCTGGGGTGAGTTACAATAAATTCATTGCGAAGTTGGCTTCGGATTTTCAAAAACCTCGTGGCTTGACGGTTATTTTACCAGAAGATGCGGAAGAGTTTTTACGTAGCTTGCCAATTGAAAAATTTCACGGAGTGGGGAAGAAGACTGTTCCGCGGATGCATGAATTAGGGATTTTTACTGGTGATGATCTGTATCAGCAAAGTGAAATGGGGCTGATTCAAGAGTTTGGTAAAATGGGTTATTCGCTTTATCGGAAAGTTAGAGGGATTCATGATTCGCCTGTAGAGCCGAATCGAGTGCGCAAGTCAATTGGTCGTGAAAATACTTTTGGGAAGCCATTGATTTCGGAAGAACAGGTCATTAGTCAGCTGCGGGAACTTTCTGAGAGTGTGGCTCGTTCATTGAAAAAACATCAAAAACATGGAAAAACAGTTGTGTTAAAGGTTCGAAATACGGATTATGAGACGCTTACAAGACGACGAACCTTGCCAGAATATGTGAATCAAGCAGAGGATATTTTTTTTCAAGCGAATCTGATTTGGGAAGAATTGTCTGAGCTGGAAAAGGGCATTCGCTTGTTGGGAATTACAGTGACCAACTTAGATCCTTTAACTTATGAAAATATCATATTACCCATTTAAAAAGACGTGTTAGCGGCTAAGAAAATTTGCCGAACACGTCTTTTTAGTGATTACATGGTAATGGTTTGCTTAGTATTTTCTACAACTAGCCCTGTTTTTTCTTCCCACCATTGATTGACTTCTTTTTCGTATTGAGTGGGAAAAGGTGCAAGGATTTCGCTGAACGTTTTAGTTTGAAGGTGGGCATATGGAAAAGTCATCATTAGGTTGTGTTTCAATTCAGCTAAGAGATTGTAGTATTGAAAGATTCCGAAATAGGTTTCTTCGCTGTCATCGTCTAATAAAATAGCTGGCACTCGTTCAAAAATAAAACCAAAGCTGCGCATCATAAAAGTAAAGGCGGCCATTTGTTCTGGGTCAATGTACTCGACGTTACGGAGTAATTGAGTGTGGGCGCTCAAAGCGTGGCTCAATTCTTTTTTCAAGATTAGCTGATCGATAGGATAGGTCATGTAAGTCTCTCCTTATTTAAATAGTTTGCCTAACCAAGTTGTTTTTTTAGATGTATCTGTTAGCTGGTTAGGTGAGGGTGGCGCTTGTTCTGTTTGTCCGTATTTCTCAGTGACGCTGATTGGTTCAATATTAACAGCTGTTTCTGCTGCATAAACAAGGCCGATAGCGTCTGGTTCCGATTGATTCTCGGTATCGACAATTTTAAAACTTCCATTAGCTTTTTGAGTGGCAATCATATATGAATTTTGAACAGTCGAAGCCACTGCTGCATTGATTAAAACTTGGTGATTTGGATGTGTTGCAAGCTCTTCTTTAAAATAAGTCAGGTTGCGAGGATTGTCCATTTCAGCAATCGTCATAGACAGATAGATCCGTTCTCGAAAGGTCCCTAAATACTTACGCTTTTCGTCAGGTTTAATTTGTGGGGAGCCATACAACCCTTTTTCTAGATAGTCTTGAACCTCTTTTTTACTCATAAACATCCCCTTTCGTTTAGCTCTATTCTTGTGCTCATTATAACATAATTGAGGCACTAGTAGGCTTTTGAATGAATGTGTCACAAAAATTTCGTTAATTTCGTTAGATAGGGTAAGAGGCAAGAAGGAGGAATCCAATGGAAAAAATCATACGAGGAACGATTGAAATGTGTTATTTTTAAAAGAAAAGGAAATAAAGTGTCACAAAGTTAAGAGGAGATTCGTTATATAGAGTAGAGATGAAAGGAGGGCACTGATGAACAAGAAAACAAAGCAATTTCAACTTGAAGAGCTGTATACACTCTATGAACAACAGGTTTACAGAGTGGCATACAATGTGTTAAGAAGTGTCGAGCAGGCGGAAGACGTTACCCAAGAGACCTTTTTACTACTTTATCAAAAATTAGACCACTTATCAGGATTAGAGGCCAGTGAGCAGCAGCGTTATCTTTTGCGAGTTGCGAAAAATAACGCGATTGATTATTACCGTAAAAATAAAAAGCAACTTGATTTTTTGTCGAATTATCAAAAACGTCAGGTGATGACTGAAGACAATGTGGCGTCAAAGATGAGGGGATTAATTTCTGAGGAACAGATTGAGACGTTACTAAAGGTTCTGCCAGAGTCATATCAACAGGTGTTTATGTACCGAGTTTTTTATGGGTTTAGCACGAAGGAAGTCGCAGAATTGACAGACTTAAGTGAAGTCAATGTACGTAAGCAATATGAACGAGCAAAAAAGAAAATTATTTCATTGATTGGAGGAATGGACGATGACATTATCAGAGAAACATTCACAGGAATTAGCTAAAGTGGCAGAAAGAATTGCTTTGGAGGATTTTAATCAGGTGGAAGACCAGCATGTATTTTCAGAAGAGTATCAACAAAAGAAACAGGCCTTCCTTGATAGTGTGGATAAGCTAGAACAGGAAGCTCCTCGTAAACGATATAAAAAACGATTAATAGCAATTGCAGCAGGGGTATTAATTGGTCTGCCAACGACAGCCTTTGCTGCAAAAAAATTGTATGAAGTGGTTGTACAGAAAGACAACTATGAGTTAAAAATGTCTGTCAAAGGAAACGGTGAGGCAGCGAAAAAAAATCACTCCTATAAATTAAAATTAGCTTATTTACCTGAAAACATGGTGAAAGATGGCGAAAGTGATAAGTATTCTTATACTGACAGTGCTTCTAAAGGTGGCTTCTCTTTTATTCTTTGGAAAATCGATAAAAAGGCTGATTTTTCTAGTTTAGGTGTGAAGGATTATCAAGAAAAGACTTATGGTAGTAATAAAATTATCATGGCGTCAGGTGTGGATACTGGGAGAAAGGAAATGTTTAATCGGCATGCTTTTCTTATGTTTGAAGAAGAAGGGTATATGCTCGAAACCTTTATTGGCGATGATGTACCAGAAGCGGATATGGAAAAAGTATTCGCCAATATATCCTTAGAAGAAACAACGAAGGATCAAGCGACACACTATATGGATTATGACGAGTATTTAGATAACAGGGGTGATGCTACTCAAGAGATTAAAGAAGTGGGATTGTCAGAAGATAGTTCGCAGCTTTACCAAATTGGCGACACATTAAAGCTAGGTGGCATGGCTGAGTTGAGCCCAGGAGACATCAACTATACAGTCAATAAGGTTGAAATTAAAGACACCTTTACAGATTTGGCATCAAGCAATACGAATTCAATGACACGTGACATCTTAACTGAGGGCCAGATGATTGATAAGGATGGCAAGCTTTTACCTTATGAGCGAATTCGTTATGCAGCAGGTGATGGTAAATCAACTGTTGATGAAGTGATTGAGAAAAAAATAGTTCAACCTAAATTGGTTTATTTGACGGTTACGATTGAAAATCTAACGGATCAAACGATAGAGGAGTATTATTTACAAGATCGATTAACCATTCTTGAAAAAGAGCAAGGGCAGTGGCGATTGAATTCGACTAATTTCACTGAACCAGGGGTTTATACAGGAGAAGTTGATTATCTAGATAGTCATGGTGAGGATAAGAGCTTTTATCGTATGCCAGCGATTCAGCCACATGAGAAGCGTCAGGTTCATGTTGGGTATATGGTGGATGAAGACGAATTAGATCAAATGTTTATTGAAGTTCACGGAATGGGTGGTATGAATGAAGAGTTAGTGGATGATTTAGGTGCGAGTAATCGTTGGTGGGTAGATATTCGCCAATAGATTCTTATAAACCTATAAAAATAGATGAGTTTGTATTATTTCGGTAAAACGACGGTCTAAGTCTAATTAATAATAAAAGTGTGAAGGATCACACCAAAAAGCCGTCGAAAGATGGCTTTTTGCTGTGGCAATGAGTAAACAACAAGTGGAAAGCGGGGGTACGAGGAGCGTATGATCAGCTATTTTGCATAAAAAGTAAAATATCTAAGTAAAAGTAAGGAAATCATCAAGAATGACTTGCTTTTTTTTGTGAAATTAATTACACTGATTATTGAGAGTGAAAATCATTCTCAATTAAAAGGGGTGTTACATTGTTGAAAAAAGGAATGCTTCTTATTATTTTGATAATTGTGGCACTCAGCTCGCTATTTATTGGCGTTCAAAGTATCTCAATAAGTGATGTGTTTACGTTAACTGATACTCAAAAATTAGTGTTATGGAGTACGCGAGTGCCGCGGACAGTTAGCTTAATTATTGCAGGGGCAACTAGTAGTGTTTGCGGTTTAATCATGCAGCACTTGACTCAAAATAAATTTGTTTCGCCTACAACAGCAGGTACGATGGATAGTGCTCGTTTAGGTATTTTAATTGCGATGGTTTTTTTCCCTAATGGTTCAACTATCAGTCGTTCATTTGTGGCTTTTGTTTTTGCTTTTTTAGGAACGATGCTATTTATTCAATTGATTCAACGTTTGCCACAAAAAAATCAAGTGATGGTGCCGTTGATTGGTTTGATGTTTGGGAATATTGTCGGGTCAGTGGTGACGTTCTTCGCTTATCAGTTGCAACTTGTTCAGAACATGTCTTCTTGGCTACAGGGGAATTTTGCTACTATTACTCGCGGAGGCTATGAGTTAATTTATGTGACGGTACCGTTGTTGATTTTAGCTTATCTTTTTGCTTATCATTTTACAATCGCGGGGATGGGCAAGGATTTAGCAACAGGTCTTGGCGTGAATTATCAAGTGGTTCAGATGTTCGGTTTAGCAATCGTTTCTTTGGCGAGTAGTATTATTTTGGTGACAATTGGTGGCCTGCCATTTTTAGGAGTGGTGATTCCCAATATTGTGTCTCTTTTTTATGGCGATCAAATGAAGCAAACTCTGTGGGTAGCTGCGAGTGCGGGGAGTATATTCTTAGTTATCTGTGACATCATTTCTCGCGTCGTTATTCAGCCATATGAGGTGCCAGTCAGTCTGATTGTGGGCGTAGTTGGCAGTGTGATTTTTATTGTTCTGCTATTAAGGGGGGCAAAAAAATGACAAGAGTGTGGCACAAACGTTGGGTGAGACTACTGGTTTTAGCGGTGGCAGTTGTTATTTTTACATGGCTGTTTCTTACCTTTAATACATATGGAAATTGGGAGTTTGCTTTACGTTTACGTGGCAAGAAGTTACTGGCATTTGTATTTGTTGGTATTGCCACAAGTTTTTCAACGATTACGTTTCAAACGGTGACTCATAATCACTTTTTAACGCCTAGTATTTTGGGCTTCGACTCTCTTTACATCCTGATTCAGACCTTGTTATTTTTCTTTGTCGGTTGGACAGGACAGCTATTTCAAAGTCATTATGCCTTGTTTGGCTTCAATGTACTATTAATGGTTGGGTTAAGCACTGTCCTCTTTTTCTTCTTACTGAAGAAGGGCGATCAGAATTTATATTTATTGTTGATGATTGGCATGGTTCTAGGAACCTTCTTTAGTAGTGCTAGTACCTTTTTACAAGTGCTATTAGATCCTAATGAGTACGATAAGCTCCAAGGGAAGTTGTTTGCCAGTTTTGGAAATGTCGATGTCTCGCTCTTACAGCTAGCTGGAGTTTTAATGGCTGTTGCGATTCTTTATTTATGGCAAGCCGCTCATAAGTTAGATGTGCTGCATTTGGGAAAAGAGAAGGCAATGAATTTAGGCATTGATGTTGGTAAGTTTCAAATTCGATTGTTGTTGGCTATTAGTTTATTAGTCGCCCTTTCGACAGCTCTGGTTGGACCAGTAACCTTTTTGGGATTTATCGTTGCCAATTTAACCTATCAATTTATGGGAACCTTTAGGCATCGGACGTTATTTATTGCCAGTAGTCTTTTAGGCATTCTGTTGTTGATTGTCGGTCAGTTTTTTGTGGAACAAGTTTTCAAATGGAACACAACTATGAGTGTGGTTATCGAATTTATCGGTGGTGTTTATTTTGTTGGGAAAATACTTGCTGAAAGGAAGAATGAGTCATGATGGAACTAGATAAGGTCTCCAAGAATTATGGGAAAAAGCCAGTAGTAGTCGAAGTTGATTTACCGATTACAGAAGGCAAATTGACCGCCTTTATCGGGCCTAACGGGGCGGGGAAAAGCACGCTGCTTTCAATGATGAGTCGGCTTGTTGATAAGGATGCCGGAGAAATCTATCTAGATGGCGGTGAAGTTAAGTCTTGGAAGCAAAATGAGTTGGCAAAAAAACTGTCGATTCTTAAGCAAGCTAATTCAGTTAGCTTGAAAATTACGGTTCGTGAACTAGTGGCGTTTGGTCGTTTCCCTTACAGTAAGGGGCGCTTAGGGGCGGTAGATCAGGCTAAAATAGATGAAGCGCTGAGCTATCTCGGCTTAGTAGAGCTACAGCATGAGCCGATTGATACTTTGTCAGGTGGTCAGCTTCAGAGAGCGTATATTGCAATGGTGTTTGCTCAGGATACGGATTATATTTTATTGGATGAGCCGTTGAATAATTTGGATATGAATTATGCGGTACAAATGATGAAAACTCTGCGACGCTTAGTTGATGAACATGGTAAGACCGTTGTGATTGTTTTACATGACATTAATTTTGCTGCCAGCTATGCGGATGAGATTGTGGCAATGAAGGCAGGAAAAATTTTCCGTCGGGGATTAACTGACGAAGTCATTCAAAAAGACGTTTTAGATAGTCTGTATGAAATGAATATTCGAGTGTGTGTGATGGAAGGCAAGCGATTCTGTTTGTACTTCAATGAATAATATTGGGAATAAAAATTAAAAAAAGGGTCAGTTAATTGTGGCTGGCTAGGAATAGAAAGTGGGAAATAGGAATGAAAAAAAGTGTTAAGATTTTGGGTGTTTTGGCAATAGGGATGTTGGTATTGGCTGGTTGTGGCAACTCAACAAAAGCTGATAAGGAACAAACAGCGGCATCGTCAAGTAAGGTAGAGAAGGCAACGGTATTAACGGTTAAGGATTCTGATGGAGAGGTTGAAGTACCTGTTAATCCGAAAAAAGTGGTCGTTTTTGACATGGGCTCACTAGATACGATCAATAGCTTAGGCAAAGGTGATGCAGTTGTAGGTGTGCCGACAAAGAATTTGCCAGCGTACCTAGATCAATTTGCTGAGGTTGAATCTGCTGGTGGGATCAAGGAACCTGATTTGGAAAAAATTAATGAATTGCAACCTGATTTGATCATCATTTCTGGGCGCCAAGAAGACTTCAAAAAGGATTTATCAGCTATTGCACCAACACTTTATTTATCTGTTGATAGCACGGATACATGGAATTCAACTAAAACGAATATCGAAACCCTTGCGACCGTTTTTGGTGAAGAAGAGGCTGCCAAAGAAAAGATTGCTCAGCTGGAAAAAGAAATCGCTGAGGTTAAGGAAAAGGCTGAGGCTAGCAAGCTAAAAACATTGGTGACCTTAGTTAATGAAGGGCAACTATCTGCTTACGGCGAAGGTTCTCGTTTTGGTATTATTCATGATACCTTTGGTTTTGAGCCGGTTGATACTGAAATTGATGCTTCTACACATGGTCAGTCTGCTTCATTTGAATACGTGCTAGAAAAAAATCCAGATGTTATTTTTGTGATTGATCGTACGAAGGCTATCGGTGGCGATGATGCCAACAACGATGTGGCAAAAAATGAGTTAGTTGCGCAAACTAATGCTGGGAAAAATAACAAGATTATTCCGTTGACAGCTGATGTGTGGTATTTATCAGGTGGTGGGATTGAATGTACTGAATTGATGCTGAAGGATGTTCAAGCGGCATTTAATTAAGCAGAATAAGGCTGTTTATTCAGTTTAAGAGGGGGAGTCAAAAGTATTTATTGCTTTTGATTTCCCCTCTTTTCTTGTCCTAGGCTTTTTTCTTTTAGTTGAATTATGTTATTATAGAAGATACTAATTTGACTAATAGGTTAGAAAGGGGGGCGAGCTGATGAGTTATCAATTGGTTTTGGCAGAAACAACTGTATTAGAAACAGAGCGATTATTATTACGTCCGGTTACCTTGGCTGATGCAGAGGACATGTATGACTATGCATCTGATGAGGAAACAATTCGATTTGTTTTTGAGACACATGCTTCCTTGGAGGATACACGGGAAAATTTGGCGATTTATTTTTTGAGTAGCCCATTGGGGAAATATGGAATCTGTTTGAAGGAGAATCAACGACTGATCGGGACGATTGATTTGCGCGTCGACGAGTCAAATTGTGCGGCGGAGATGGGATATACGCTAAATAGGGCCTATTGGGGACAGGGATATACGACAGAAGCAGGTGAAAAATTAATTTGGCTAGCTTTTGAAAAGTTGAAACTAAATCGCGTCACAGCGATTCATAATAGTCTTAACCCAGCATCAGGTCGAGTGATGGAAAAGCTAGGAATGGAAAAAGAAGGGGTCTTAAAAGAGTGTGCTATCTTTAAAGGAGACGTCGTAACGAACGTTATCTATGGCATCACTAAGAAGGAGTACCGTAAAGGGCAGGAGAAATAAGATGGTAAAAATGTTTCGAAAAAAAGAATTTGATGCGTTTAAGGTGGCGGGATTGGATGAACGGATGACTGTTATTCGTGACAGAATTCAACCTGTTTTTCAAGAGCTAGATGATTATTTTGTTAAGGAATTGGCGCCTCTTTTAGGGGAAGAATTGATTGTTCATATTGCTCAGCATCGTCGTCGAACCGCTAATGCGCCTGATTTTACTTGGAGTGCGATGGGCGGAGACAAGCGTGGTTATAAAAAGTATCCTCATTTTACTTTGGGAATTAACGAAAATTATATTGTGATGTGGTTGTCTTTTATTGATAATCCACAGAATGAAAAAGCCATGGCACAGGTGTTTATTGAGCATCCTGAGTTGTTTGAAGAGTTAACAGAAGAGTTTATGATTAACCTGGATCACACCGTTAATAATTATCAGCCGTTAAAGGAAGCTGACTTAGTTGCAGGATTGACGCGTTGGCGTGATGTGAAAAAAGGTGAATTTCAGATTGGTCGAGTGCTTATAAAAGGTGACCCACTACTAAAGTCACCAAAAGCTGCTCGCGAGTATATGTTAGAAACTTATAAACGATTAGCGCCTTCATACCAGCTAGCTCGTCAATTAAGTTAAGGTAGTTGGAGGAATGACAGTAATGAGTTTGGAAAAAATAATAGTGGTGTTGATTGCGGTACGTTTGATAGATATTCTGATTCTTTTCTTTAGTCGTAAGGTGAAACGCCCGGTCCTGATTCGTGGAGGGTTACTGATGGCAACGACTGTTTTGGCTATAGGAGTGGTGATAGTTCTTCCTTCACCAGCGAAAGAAGCGCAATCACAGGGGCTTTTGACGGTTGTAAAAGAATTAACCAAGGACGGGCAGAGGCTAGTCAGTGAACAGGTGAAGGCGATAGAGGTGAGCAAGCGCCCGTTTTTAGAGGGCAAAAAAGTCGCTGTGATTGGTGATTCAATTACGGAATTAGATGGTAAGACGGTTTCTAATGTTGGGAAAGTGATTGGGTATCAAGAGGCTTTTCGTGAGCAGGGAGCGACAGTTGTTAATTATGGCTATAGTGGGGCAACTTATGCGCTGTATGATAAGAAGATTGTGAGCAGTCTACATGCCTCTATTTATGACAAGATTGTCACTGATAAGGTTGATTTTAAGTCAATCGATGTTGTGACATTGTTCGGTGGGACTAATGACGTTGGGCGCGGTAGTGGCTATCCTCTGGGGAAAGCGACAGATTCTAATATAAAAACAACTCTTGGTGGTTTACGTGGCATTATTGATTATATCAAGCAGAATAATCAGGCCTGCAAAATTTTTGTTTTTACACCGATTGAACGAAGTGATAATCTAGCGATTCAAGCTAATATGGAAGCGGCGGTCTCAGGAATTATGGCAGTTGCTAAGAGTTATGACCTGCCAGCAGATGATTTATGGCGTAATTCAGGCATTACACAAGAGAATCATGATCAGTATTTATATGATAAATTGCATCCGAATAGTGACGGCATGGCCTTGATTGGTAAGCGGATGGTAGAAGTGATTGAAGCGGCTGATGAGTAGAATAGTAGAGAGAGCTGTGACAAAAGTTGTTTTGCTCCGAGCGCTACGTAAACTTTGATGCCTCTTATCTCTAAACAGTAACCTGCTAAGAATCATGGCAACTCTTAGTGCTTTAGCACATAGAAGTTAATGTGATCGTAACATAGTGAAGTAGTTTAGGACAACGAAGCGTAGTAAAATGTAGTGAGCAGACTTTTGGAACGGGTTTATCGAACAATATACGTGAAATAAAACTGGGGAGTGACTTATGTCGCAGCCCCTTTTTGTTATGTTCTGAGGGAAAGTTCGGTATAAAGACAATTTTGTATCTGTAAGTTAGGGTACGAGCGTTCAAAAGTGTGTTGGGTGGGGATTTGTTGTTAGGAGCGAAAAGTAGCTAGTGGCCAGTTCCTTATTCTCGAATTGGACAATGGTTCTTTTGCAAGGGGAGTGCTATACTTTTTTGATTGACGCTCTCAAAAGTAAGGCGTTATGAAGAGGCTTAGAGGAAGGGGTTAGAGTTGTAATGAAGGACGCTAGTTATTGGGCACAGGCAATTCGCGATAAACATCTATCACCAAAAGAGTTGATTGAGGAGACGACTCACCGTGTGAGAGAGTTGAATCCAGCATTGAATGCGGTTGTAGAATTAGATCAGGCAAGTGCATTGGTTGAGCTAGACTCGCGAAAAGGGCGAGAAGAGGGCCCTTTTTTTGGTGTACCAATTGCGTTAAAAATGTTAGGTCAAAATAAACAAGGTATGGGCGCTACGTCAGCGTCTCGTCTTTTTTCGACGCATAAATCAGAAGTAACCGATAATTTTGTTAAAGGATTAGAGCGAATGGGATTTATTCCCTTGGGGAGGACGAATGCCCCCGAATTTGGGTTTAAAAATGTGACTGATCCTCATTTATATGGCATCACCAAAAACGCTTGGAATCAGGAATATCATGCAGGGGGATCAAGTGGAGGTGCTGCAACAGCATTGGCTAGTGGGATGTTTCCGATTGTCGGAGCAAGCGATGGCGGAGGCTCAATTCGAATTCCAGCTAGCTTTTCTGGCTTGATTGGATTGAAGCCAACGCGTGGAAGTATGCCAACGGGGCCGAATGGCTGGCGAGATTGGCAAGGAGCTTCGATTAATTTTGCCTTGACAGTCTCGATGCGTGATACGGAGCAATTATTTTACGGATTGCGAGGAACACCTAAAGCGTCACCTTATCAAGCGCCAGCTTATGCTTTAATTAATGAGAGCCGAGAGCGTCCTCTGCGGATTGCCTATTGTCTAGATTCACCAATCAAAGGGAGGGTGTCAGAAGATGCTCGAATGGCTTTAGAGACCGCGGTGAGCTTTTTGGCGAAGGGAGGTCATGATGTGGTTGAGGTGGCTTATCCTGTAGATGGACAGCAATTGATCGAAAGCTACTATGAGATGAATGGGGCTGAGACGGTGACGATGATGGCCGAGATTGAAGCGACTCTAGGGCGCTCGTTGACAAAGGAAGACATGGAGCCAATGACATGGGCAATTTATCAGTATGGCAAACAAATTAAAGCAGGTGCCTATGTTCAGTCTCTGCAGTTATGGGATCAGGCAGCTTATGTGATGGAAACATTGTTTGAGTCCTATGATGCGTTCCTGTCACCTACTGCGACGGACACAGCGCCAAGTATAGCGACAGACTTACAGAGTGACAGCATTCGCCAAGGATTGGATCAGGCTGAGTTTCTTAATCAGAGCGAGTTGAAAGAGTTGGTTTATGAGATGTTTGCTAAGAGCTTGGAGGTGACGCCGTATACTCAGTTGGCTAATTTAACGGGACAGCCAAGCATTAGTTTACCGACATATGTCGCTGCGAATGGTTTGCCAATTGGCTGCCAGTTAATGGCATCTAAAAGTCGAGAAGATATTCTGTTTCGCTTAGGAAAAGAATTTGAGGAGGCACAACAGTTAATTGTGCCTGCTTATTATAGAGAGTAAGGATGGGGAGAAATGATTAAAAAATTTAGTGGGTTAGTCAGTTTACTAGCAGTGATTTTGGTAATAGGGGCGTGTGGGAAACCAGCAGCTAAAGAAACAAGTGGTGATAACAGTTGGGCTAAGGTTGAAAAAGCCGATAAATTAGTTGTAGCGACTTCTGGTACCTTATTTCCAGCGTCGTACTATGATGATAAAAATGAGTTGACGGGCTATTCTGTTGAAGTGTCGCGAGAAATAGCCAAGCGCTTAGGCCTAGATATTGAGTTCAAGGAATACAATATTGATGGGACCATTGCTTCTCTAAAGAATGGGACAACGGATCTAATTGCCAATGATTTGTCTTTATCAAAGGCGCGAGCTAAAAATTTTGCGTTATCGTTGCCGTTAAAATACTCATTTGATAGTATGATTGTGCGGAAAAGTGATAATTCTGGAATTAGCTCTTTAGAGGACTTGAAAGGCAAAAAAGCAGCAGGAGAAGCTACGACAGGTTACATGAAAATTGCAGAAAAATTTGGAGCAGAGTTAGTTAGCTATGATAATGCGACCAATGATCAGTATTTGACTGATGTTGCGAATGGTCGGACGGATGTTATTTTAAATGATTATTATTTACAAAAAATGTCTGTTGGAGCTTTGCCAGACATTCCGGTTAAAATTTTGGAGGATGTTTATTTCAACGCGTCGACTTCGGGCTTATTATACAATAAAAAAGATGTGGCTTTGCGGGAAAAAATCGATCAAATTATTGTTGAGATGCAAACAGATGGTAAGTTGAAAGAACTAGCAGAAACTTTTTTTGGGACAGATGTGTCAGTGGAGCCTGATGTTAAAGTGGACCGAAAGGTGAGCGTTGATTAATGGAGGGACAGTTGTACATTCCTCAGCTTAATTTCAAGTTAATGGTGGAGTCCTTGCCCTTTATTTTGCAAGGACTGCCCTATACCTTAGGATTAAGTTTAGCTAGTTTTATTTTTGGGAATGCTTTAGGGATTTTATTGACCATTTTAGGGCAGTTGCCAAGTCGTCTATTGCAAGGGATTTTACGTTTCTATATTTCTTTTTTGCGGGGAGTTCCAGCCCTAGTTTTATTGTTTATATTGTATTTTGGCCTTCCCTATCAGCTCAGTGCGACGACAGCTGTTATCATCTGCTTTACACTAACAAGTAGTGCCTTTTTAACTGAAATTTATCGTGGCGCCATTAGTGGGGTAGATAGCGGGCAATGGGATGCTGCTAGAGCATTGGGACTGCCATTTATCAAGATTATGAGCAAGATCATCTTACCTCAGGCCTTTCGTATTGCGATTCCTTCATTAGGTAATGTTGCCATGGATTTAGTTAAAGGAACAGCGCTGGCTGCGACGATTACTGTTCCAGAAATATTTCAAAAGGCTAAGATTGTAGGTGGCCGAGAGTTTGATTATATGAGTTTATATGTGTTGGTAGCTCTTATTTACTGGGGACTTTGCTTAGTGATTGGTCAAATTCAACAGCAAGTAGAAAAACGTTATGAACATTATATGTAAAAATCGTTTTGTGTCGAGAGTACTCGGAGCAAAATGATTTTTTCTTCTCCTTACAATGAGCAAAAAAACAAAGCCGAATAAGTGTTTCATTTTTTGTGAAAAAATTCGCTAACAAACTTTGAAGTAAACTTGATTAAAAGAGCTAAAACCCTTGAATCTGTGAGCTTTTTTCGATAGAATGAAAGAGGTACGCAAATTGTTATATTTAAGAGAGAAAAGAAGTGACAGAATGCCTCAAAATAAAATTGAAACAGGCTTTCAATTACTTGAAACGTCGATCAAATTGCTTCAAACAGCTCTAGAGGTTCCGTTTATTGACGCCTATATCGAGAATGGTGAAAATATGAACGATGGGTATCAAGTACGAGTGCTCGAACAGGTGCCAGATGAGGAAACAAAGAGCCAGATTGAAGCGAATTACCGTGCGTTTCAACAACTAGAGTTAAGCGGTGAAGAAAAGCGAAAGGTGAGTCAGCTTCTTTTATTGAAGGGAACGATGGCTGAGCCTTTACAGCCCAATCATCAATTGACACCTGATGCGTTAGGTTTTTTATTCGTTTATCTAGTTGAAGCGTTAGTTGGAGAGGGGCGGACAGCTCTTGCCATTAACGATCTAACTGTCGGTATGGGAAATTTAATTCAAACCATCATGCTGAGTTTGCGAGAGTCAGGCTATGAGGTGAGTGGGACTGGGGTAGATGTGGATGATGCGCTTTTAGCGATTGCGGCAGTCAATGCGCAGTGGTTTGAAACACCGCTACAGTTATTCCATCAAGACAGCTTACAGCATTTGTTAGTGACGCCTGCTGATGTGGCAGTGGCAGATTTACCCGTTGGTTTTTATCCCAACGATGACCAAGCTCAAAAATTTGTTACAGGAACCAGCGAAGGTCATTCGTATGCTCATCATCTATTGATGGAGCAGAGCATGACCTATGTCAAAGAAAATGGTTATGGGCTATTCTTAGTTCCCAGAGACTTTTTAGAGAGTGAGCAAGCAGCAGAATTAAAAAAATGGCTAACAGAAAAAGTCTATTTACAAGGGATTTTACACTTACCAGATAGTCTATTTAAAGCCAAACACTCACAAAAGTCGATCATTATTATCCAAAATCATGGCGAAAATAGTCGTCAAGCCAAAGAAGTTTTGTTAGCAAGTGTGCCGTCACTTAAAAACGGCGAACAGCTTCAACAATTTTTTAAACAGTTTAGTACGTGGAAAGCCAAAAATATAAGTTAATTAGAAGGAGTTCAGTCAAACAATGTCAAAAACAATTGCAATCAACGCAGGTAGTTCAAGTTTAAAATGGCAATTATTCGAAATGCCACAAGAAGACGTCATCGCATCAGGGATCGTTGAACGAATTGGGTTAAATGATTCTATCTTCACAATTAAATACGGTGAGGGCCAAAAATTTAATGAAGTTCTAGATATTAACGATCATGAATTTGCGATTAACATGCTATTAGAAAAGATGACTGAACTTAACATCATCAGTTCATTTGATGAAATTACAGGAGCTGGTCACCGTGTCGTGGCTGGTGGTGAGCACTTTAAAGAGTCTGCTCTAATTGATGACGAAGCATTAAAATTAATTGATGAATTAGCAGAATTTGCGCCACTACACAACCCTGCTGAAGCGGCAGTTGTTCGTGTTATTCAAAAATTATTGCCAAAAACAGTTAATGTGGCTGTTTTTGATACTTCTTTCCATACAACAATGCCAGAGGTTAACTACCTTTACAGCATTCCAATGGAATACTATGAAAAATATCAAGCACGTAAATATGGCGCTCACGGAACTAGCCACCGTTATGTATCTGAAAAAGCGGCTGAGATGTTGGGTAAACCAATCGAAGAGGTAAAAATTATTACGTGTCATTTAGGAAATGGTGCCTCAATCACAGCGGTTGATGGCGGTAAATCTGTTGATACATCTATGGGCTTCACGCCGCTTGCTGGTGTGACAATGGGAACTCGTTCAGGTGATATTGACCCATCATTACTTCCTTATTTAATGAATAAATTAGGCCTAACTGATATTAAAGACATGATCGATATCTTAAATCAAAAATCTGGTTTAACAGGTCTTTCAGGAATTTCAAGTGACATGCGTGACTTGGAAAACTCAGAAAAACCAGAAGCTCAATTAGCGCTTAAAATATTTGCTGACCGTGTTCGCAAATACATTGGTAGCTATGTAACAGTGATGAATGGTGTGGATGCGATTGTCTTCACAGCTGGTATTGGTGAAAATGATGTTAACATGCGTAAATCAATCATCAATGGCATGACATGGTTTGGTTGTGAAATTGACGATGAGAAAAACAATGTTCGTGGCGATCAACGTGTAATTTCAACGGATGATTCTAAGGTGAAAGTGTTATTAATTCCAACAGATGAAGAAGTGATGATTGCTCGTGATGTTGAAGCTTTAAAATAAAATAGTTAGTCCCGTTTTGATTATCTAAAATCAAAATGGGATTTTTTTTCTTTAAATTTATCTAACGGAGGCTTATACTAAAAAAGAGCAGAGAAAAGAAAGGGAGAGATGGCATGAATCGTCAGGATATCTTAAAGCGACTGCGGCGAGAGTTACGCAATGATCGCCACCTTTTAGGCGTTTCGACTGGTTCGGGAATGATGGCTAGTCAAGCAAGTAGAGGTGGCGCTGATTTTATACTAGCACTTAATTCAGGGCGTTTCCGAACTATGGGCAGAAGTTCCCTAGCTGGTTTTCTTCCCTTTGAAAATAGTAACCAAGAAGTCTTACGGTTTGCTTCTAAGGAGCTGTTGCCACTGTTGCCAGATTTGCCTATTATCTTTGGCTTAAATGCGACCGATCCTTTAATTGATTTACCATCATTTATTGCCTCCATCAAGGAAACGGGGTTTTCAGGCGTTAATAATTATCCAACAGTAGGTTTAATAGACGGTCAATTTTCTGAAGCTCTGGAAGAAGAGGGAGCCTCATATGAAAAAGAAGTGCTAGGAATTGCCGAGGCTCATCGTCAGGATTTATTTACCCTTGCTTTTGTTTTTAATGACACCCAAGCAAAGGCAATGACTCGTGCAGGAGCAGACGTTATTTGCTTTCATTGCGGGTTAACTAAAGGGGGAAAGCTAGGAGCAAAGAAGGTCATCACACTAGAAGCGGTAATCAATCAAGCTCGGACTATTTTTGCAGCGAGTCGAGGGATTCGTCAAAATGTGATGACGATGATTTATGGTGGACCAGTCAATGAACTGGTTGATAGTCATTATATTTACAATAATTTACCGGAATTAGATGGTTATATTGGCGGGTCTACTTTTGATCGCATTACGCCTGCTGAAGCAGTGATCGAAAAGACGAGGCATTTTAAGCAAATTCAAGAAAGTGTTGAGAGTAGCTTAATGTCAAAAATGTTGGATGGGATTGAAAAGCACTATGATTATGTTGAGTTTGTAAAAAAATACATTCAGCAAAATGTCAGTAGCGATATTCAACTGGAGGACTTAGCGAAGGTTGCACATATCTCTAGTAGTTATCTTAGCACATTGTTTAAGGAGAAAACGGGTTCAACCTTCACTGATTATTTAATAAAGTATCGCTTGAATCAAGCTGTCCAATTATTAACCGTAGATCCGCCACTAAAATTGAAGGAAATCGCTAATTTAGTGGGCTATACAGACTATGCCCAATTTAATAAAATTTTTAAACGGTATATGGGGCTGTCTCCCAGTGACTATAAAGCACAAAAGATCTAATATAAACACTAGTGAAAACGAATTAAAAACGTTTACAATTAGTGTTTTTTTCTTATAATTAGGGGTATAAGGGAAGTGTTCAATAGCTCGTCAAGACAGAAAGGGGTTTTATCATGTCCGAAAAAACAGTTGCATTAGTTGGGACCTTTGATACTAAAGGAGAAGAGTATGTCTTTATCAGGAAGTTATTTCATGATGTAGGGATTCAAACATTAACAATTCATACAGGGGTATATCCTCCGTACTTTGAGCCTGATGTTAGCAATCAAGAGGTTGCCTTGGCAGGAGGGGTGACAGTCGAAGAGCTAGTGTCTCGTCAAGATCGCGCTTATGCGACAGAAATGCTGGCTAAAGGGATGGGCCAATTGATTCCGAGATTATTTGCTGAAGGGAAGTTTGATGGTATTATTTCATTTGGCGGCTCGGGTGGAACGTCACTAGTTGCCCCAGCAATGCAAGCACTGCCAATTGGTGTACCGAAGCTAATGGTTTCGACAATGGCAGCGGGAGATATTTCACCTTATGTTGGGACGAGTGATATTGTCATGATGCCGTCAATTGTTGATGTCTCAGGCTTGAATTCAATTTCTACCCAAATCTTTACTAATGCCGTCTTTGCAATGGCTGGCATGCTAAGTTTTGAAAGCAAAGAGAGCAATATGGAGAAAAAACCGCTGATTGCCGCAACGATGTTTGGTGTGACAACACCAGCTGTGACAACTGCTCGTGAGTATTTGGAAGATCGAGGCTACGAAGTACTTGTTTTTCATGCGACGGGGAGTGGCGGAAAGACAATGGAAGCCTTGATTTCTGCAGGTTTTATTGACGGTGTATTAGATTTAACTACGACAGAATGGGCAGATGAAATTGTTGGTGGTGTGCTGAATGCCGGACAGTCTCGTCTGGATGCAGCAGCACTAACAGGGGTGCCGCAAGTGGTGTCTGTGGGAGCCTTAGATATGGTCAATTTTGGACCATTTGAGACAGTGCCAAAAGAATTCAATGATCGCTTGCTGTATAAGCATAATCCAACTGTGACCTTGATGCGGACAACGAAAGAGGAAAATGAGTTGTTTGGTAAGCAGATTGCGGAAAAATTGAATCAATCTATAGGAAAGACGGAACTGATCTTACCATTGAAGGGGTTATCAGCCATTGATGTAGAAGGGCAGCTTTTTTACGGACCAGAAGAAGATAGATGTTTATTTGAAGCGATTCGAACGACACTTGATCAAGATAAAGTTAAGTTAATAGAGCGTGAAGAAGCGATTAATGATCCAAGCTTTGCCAAATTTGCTGCACAACAATTGATTGATTTAATAGCAGATAAATAGAAAGAGGGAAATTACAATGAACACACAAACTAGAGAAGAAATTATGACAGATTTTAGACAAGCGAGAGAAGCGGGAGAATACTTGGTTGGTGTAGGAGCTGGAACGGGGATTACTGCTAAAAGTAGTGAGGCAGGAGGAGCTGACATGCTTATTGTCTATAATTCTGGTCGTTACCGCATGGCAGGCCGTGGGTCATTGGCCGGTTTACTATCATATGGCGATGCCAATCAAATTGTGGTTGAGATGGGACAAGAAGTATTACCAGTGGTAGACACGACGCCTGTGTTGGCAGGTGTTTGTGGGACAGATCCATTCCGTGTGATGTCAGTTTATTTACGTCAGTTAAAGGATCAAGGCTTTAGTGGGGTTCAAAACTTTCCAACAGTTGGGTTGATTGATGGTAATTTCCGTCAAAACTTGGAAGAAACAAATATGGGTTATGGCTTGGAAGTTGAGATGATTAGACAAGCACATGAGCTAGGGTTATTAACAACGCCTTATGTTTTTGATGCTGAACAGGCGCGTGAGATGGCAGAAGCGGGCGCAGATATTTTAGTAGCGCATATGGGATTAACTACGAAGGGGACAATTGGTGCTAAAACGGCATTGACCTTAGATGATTGTGTGGCTAAAATTGATGAGATTATTGAGGCTGGACGAGCAGTCAATCCTGATATTTTGGTCATTTGCCATGGGGGACCAATTGCCGAGCCAGAGGATGCTCAATATGTGATTGAAAAGGCGAAGGGGTTAGATGGATTCTTTGGTGCCTCTAGTATTGAGCGTTTTGCTGCTGAAAAAGGTATTCGGGAACAAACCGAAAAATTCAAACAAATTAAATAAACGGACTAACTAAATGAGAAAGAGGCGAAAAAAATGAAACGATTTGTAACGATTGCTGATGTCGATGCCCAAGAATTTCCTTGGGGAACACTAGAGTGGTTATCAGAACCTAATGTGACAGGTTCGACATGTATGACGACTGGTTTGGTGACACTAAAGCCAGGCCAAGGACATGAGCGCCACAATCATGAGGGCATCGAAGAGGTTTTATACGTCCTCAAAGGAACGGGAATTCAGATGTTGGAACTGCCAGAAGGAAGAGTTGAAAAAGAAGTAGTTGCAGGTGAGTTGGTTCACATACCAGCTAGTGTCTATCACTCGACTCTTAATAATGGCGAAGATGACATGGAAATTTTGGCAATTTACCAAGAGTCTGGACCTGAAAAAGAGATGCGAGAAGATCCAAATTGTCGACTTGTATTGGCTAAGGATAAATAAAAAGGTTGTTAGTTTTAACGTAGTAAAGAGTGGAACGCGTTTATCGCACAACATACGTGAAAAAAAGCAGGAGCGTGATTTATGTCACAGCCCCTGCTTTTTCGTCTAATCATCTATTAGAATTATTTTTGCGGTTGATTATCTAAATCGGTTCGGACGACTAAAACATCACAGTGAGCGTGTCGGATGATGTATTCAGAGACTGAGCCAATTAATAAGCGTTCAACAGCGTTTAATCCAGTTGCCCCAACCATGATGAGGTCAATCCCCAGTTCGTCAGGTAATTGCTTCGCTAAAATGCCTTTTGGTGCGCCGTATTCGACGATTTCAGTGACATTTTCGACGCCACTTTGTTTGGCTTGTTCGGCTAAATCAGCCAAGGTTTGTTTGGCTAATTCTGCTGCTTGACTAGCTAATTCATCGTCGAAAGCAGAGATGGATTGGAATGCTCGAGTGTCAATGATATGAGCTAAAAAGAGTTTAGCTTGGTTCCGTTTAGCGACGTTTACGGCCTTTTTAAAGGCTAATTCAGATTCATCAGAGCCGTCAACTGCCACTAAAATATGTGTGTATTGTTGAATCATGGAAAGCACCTCACTTTATAAATTTTTTAGTGTTACGAAATCAATTTTGATAACTTTATACTAAAGATAGCTGAGGCTAACATCACACTGCCGATATAGATTAGAGCCAGTAGCCGATTGCCTAAAAAGAAAAAAAGTACACCGACGATAGCTAGAACTAAACAAGTTTTGGCAAAGCGTTGAAAGGCTAGCTGTATTGGTTCTTGCTCGGTTCCCTCAGCTAAGACTTTACTAAATACAAGGTTATTTTTATTCAAATAACTGGCAACAAAGGCTAAGACGAGAATAATAACAACCAATAAAATTCTAATAATCATAGGATGCTCCTTTATAGTAGCTGTCAGAAATAACAGCAGTAAAACGTGTTTATTAATAGAATAAAAAGCAACTTGCTAGCGCAAATTGCTTTAGTTTAAACTAAAATGGGCAGTATCCGTAGATGCCGGTTATCACGCCGGAGTATTGATCCCGCAGTAAGCAGGTGGGGTTCGCTGTTCAACCATCAAACTACCAAGTGAAAAGGCCTGTTTTCCTTTTGAACTCGTTGAATCCCGAAGTAATACTAAAAATGTTCGGTCAACACAGATTGGAGTGATTCGAACATCACAGATATCCCACCTTTATAATAGCATACTACTATTAATTGAGCAATTCAGACCGCTTTCCATTACGAAAGGACATCTATGTTTGCTTATTTTTAGTGAGACGCTCGTATTGTTGCGCTAAAGCTTGTTCATATTTGCCTGTGTTTTTTGGCTCATAATAGCGAGCGTGTTTAATTTTATCTGGTAAATACTGCTGATTTACCCACGCACCAGGAGCGTCATGTGGGTAACGGTATTCGACGCCGCGGTTTAATTCCTTGGCGCCGCTGTAATGACTATCCCGCAAATGATCGGGGATTTCACCTGCTTTACCGGCACGAATATCAGTTATTGCAGCGTCTAAAGCTGTATAGCTAGAGTTAGATTTTGGTGATAGGGCTAAGTCAACGACGGCATTTGCTAAAGGAATACGGGCTTCTGGAAAGCCTAATTTTTCCGCAGCTTGAACGGCGCTGACAGTTCGCGCCGCCGCCGGTGGATTGCCTAAGCCGATATCTTCATAAGCAATTACCATTAGTCGGCGGCAAATAATAAATAAATCACCTGCTTCGACTAAGCGACCTAGATAATGCAAGGCAGCATTAACGTCACTGCCACGAATTGATTTTTGAAAGGCTGAAATAACATCGTAATGAGCATCGCCTTTTTTGTCGTGGGTTAAGGCTTTTCGTTGGACGCACTCTTCGATAATTGGCAACGTTAAGTGAATACGGCCATCTTCCTGAGGTCGGGTCGATTTCACCGCTAGCTCCAATCCGTTTAACGCACTTCGCAGATCACCGTTAGTTGCTCGTGTTAAATGAAGCATGGCGTTGTCATCGAGTATGACTGATTCCTCACCTAAACCACGTTCACTATCGGCTAAGGCTCGCTTAATAGCTTGTTCAATGTCCTCTTCGCTTAACGGCTTGACTTCAAAAATCTGCGTCCGACTGCGAATCGCAGGGTTAATACTAATGTAGGGATTTTCTGTAGTAGCACCGATTAAAATAATGCGACCATTTTCTAAGTGAGGTAAAAGGAAGTCCTGTTTTGTTTTATCTAAGCGATGAACCTCGTCTAATAGTAAAATAACGGTTCCGCTCATGCGAGCTTCTTCTGCGACGACCTGAAGATCTTTTTTAGTATCAGTGGCGGCATTAAGCATCCGAAAAGCATATTTAGTTGAGCCGGCAATCGCGCTAGCAATGCTGGTTTTTCCGGTTCCTGGGGGACCATATAAAATCATTGATGAGAGCATCTTAGCGTCAACCATTCGGCGAATAATTTTCCCTTCGCCAACGAGATCTCGCTGGCCGACGACTTCATCCAAGTTGCGAGGTCTCATGCGGTAAGCTAATGGTTTATTCATCGTCACCCTCCTTTATTAATAGCTCAATTATACCACAAAGCCTGTTTTTAAGGGGAAGTGGTCTATCGACTACAGCATTCTAGTCGGTAAAGCTGAGATGCTAATGATAAAAAATGGGTTGTGGTGATTAATAGTTGGTATATGGAGCGCATTTATCATATAACATACGTGAAACAAAATTGGGGTGAGACTTATTTTACGAGAAGTATATAGTAGCATTTATAATGCTCATCTTGTATGATAAAATAGCAGAAGAATGTGCCAAAGAAAGGACACTTAGCCATGAAAAAAGATCATATGTTAACATTTTTAGAGAAGCAACTTGAAAAATATTTAGGAGAGTATGATTTTGCGATCGATTGGGATACGAAAAATCATACAGTTGAAGTCATTGCTGTTTTGTATGCACAAAATCAAGGGAGCGAAGCAATCGCCGATTTAGATGGGATTGAAACAGAAGAAGAAGTCATAGAATTTGAAGATAGCTTGTTGTTATATGACCCAGCTAAAGGAGAAATAACAGATGAGGATGAGTATCTAGCGACGATTCCTTATGAAGGAAAAAAAGGGATTCAAAAGAAAGTATTGATTACGTTGGCTAAGTATTTAGGGCAAGTCTTGACTGAAGGTGAAAGTAATCTAATGGATTTCTTAGGAAATGAAGAGTTGGATGTCTTTGAGTTGCAATGGGATCAAGCTGAGTTTAATGCACTATTAGCCGTGGCTAAAGGGCCAGATGAGTATGTGGCGTATCCTAAATACTAAAAGGAGTAAAGAAAGATGAAATGGACGGAAATAAAAGTAACCACAGCGAGTGAAGCGGTTGAAGCAGTTTCCAATATCATGATGGAAGCGGGCGCGAGTGGTGTGGCAATTGAGGATGCGTTAGATGTTGAAAACTTTGTGAGCGATAAATTTGGTGAGCTGCTTGATGCCGAGACCTTCGATCATATTAAAGAAGGGGCCATTGTGATGGCGTATTTCCCTGAGACAGCTTTTTTACCAGAAATTTTGCCAACGATTAAGCAAGAGATAAATCAGTTGCCAGAATTTGGTTTAGCAATTGGTGCGAATACAGTCGAAATCAATGAAGTAGTCGAAACAGATTGGGCAACGGCTTGGAAAAAATATTACCATCCTGTATCAATTAGTCGCTATCTGACCATTGTGCCAAATTGGGTGGAATATGAGGCGAGAACTGCCGATGAAAAGATAGTGAAATTAGACCCAGGGATGGCCTTTGGAACGGGAACTCATCCGACAACAATGGTCAGCTTACATGCGTTAGAAATCGTCTTAAGAGGCGGCGAGACTGTTTTAGATGTAGGAACAGGTTCCGGGGTGCTAAGTATCGCTAGTAAGCATCTAGGGGCTAATCAGATTTATGCTTATGATTTAGATGATGTAGCTGTCACAGCTGCTCAGGAGAACATGGATTTAAATCCAATTGCTAAGGATGTTCAGGTGAGTGCCAATGATTTGCTAGCAGGTGTCGAGATTCAAGCGGATGTGATCGTCGCCAATATTTTAGCAGAAATCATTTTACGACTGATTCCAGATGCTTGGCGGTTAGTGAAGCCAGGCGGGAAATTCATCGTGTCGGGAATTATTGAAGATAAAAAGACGGAAGTACTAGACGCCTTAATTGCGATTGGATTTGAAGTGAGTGAAATCCTACAACAAGTGGATTGGTTTGGCATTATTTTAACTAAACCTGTTAGTGAGGATTAGGTCAGTTAATTTTTAGCTAAGGAGAATTAGGATGCAGCGGTATTTTGTGAAGCAACGCTATCAAGAGGCAGTGAATGAAGGCTTGTCTTTAATTGGTGAGGACTATCACCACGCAGTCAATGTGATGCGCATGAAGGAGTCTGCGCAGTGCTACATCGTCTTTCAGGATCAGGTGGCGATCAAAGCAGAAGTCACTCAAATTTTAGCAGATAAAGTACTATTAGCGGAAATTGCTCGTGAAGAGCAGACGAAGGAACTGCCGATTGAAGTGACTATTGCTTGTGGCTACCCTAAAGGAGACAAGTTGGAGCTAGTTGTTCAAAAGGGGACTGAATTAGGCGCCCACGCTTTTGTCGGTTTTCCAAGCCAAACCTCAGTCGTTAAGTGGGATGGCAAGAAGCTGGCAAAGCGCCAAGAGCGTCTAGAGAAAATTGCGAAAGAGGCAGCGGAACAATCTCATCGTCATGTTCAGCCAACTGTTGTGATGCTCGAAAAGACTGAGCAATTGTATGAAAGCTTCGGTGAGTACGATCAGGTGATTGTCGCCTATGAAGAAGCGGCTAAGACTGGGGAAAAAGCTGTTTTGGTACAGCTTTTACAACAATTGACTCAGGGACAGAAGCTGCTAGTTTTGATCGGTCCTGAAGGGGGATTGTCGCCTAACGAGGTGACTCATTTTGAGTCCTTAGGTGCAAAAATCTGTGGTTTAGGTCCACGGATTTTACGAGCAGAAACCGCGCCGCTTTATTTGTTGAGTGCAATTAGCTATCAGTATGAATTGTTGGGGCGTTAGTAGAGTTGGACTAGGAGTTTATCCTAGTCTTATTTTTTATCAATTATTTTTAAGAAAGTCGCGACAGAAAGGTAGCTGAAGGTGACATTTGCCGCTTTTTTATTTTAAAAAATCATGGTATTTTGCTCTACCTCACATAATAAGCACGGGTCGCTTGTTGAAAAGACGGTCTAAAATTTGTATAATAGCTATCATACGGCAATAAATAAACAGAACAACTAACTAAATAATGAGTATAAACGAATAGATTAGCGTCAAGAGCATTCAGAATGACAGGTCGAGAGAAACAATAAAGGAGAGAACACATGCCAAAAGATGAGGTATTAACTGGAGCAACAGTGATTAAAATGGTGTCAAATTATATGAGTCCGGAGCATGTCGCTTTTGTTAAGAAGGCCTGTGATTTTGCAACAGAGGCTCATGCATTGCAAACGCGTCAATCAGGAGAGCCTTATATTGTTCATCCGATTCAAGTAGCAGGGATTTTAGCTGAATTACATATGGACCCACATACAGTCGCCACAGGTTTTTTGCATGATGTGGTGGAAGATACAGAGGTCACTTTAGATGATTTAAAAGAGGAGTTTGGCCCAGATGTGGCGATGCTCGTTGATGGCGTGACTAAATTAGGAAAAATTAAGTATAAATCTCATGCTGAGCAGTTAGCTGAAAATCACCGTAAGATGTTGCTAGCTATGGCTGAGGATTTACGGGTTATTATGGTGAAGCTGGCAGATAGGCTGCATAACATGCGCACGCTTCGTCATTTGCGAGAGGATAAGCAGCGTCGCATCGCTCAAGAAACGATTGAAATCTATGCGCCGCTTGCTCATCGGTTAGGGATTAGTCGAATTAAGTGGGAGCTAGAAGATACGGCTTTGCGTTACTTAAATCCAAATCAATATTACCGAATTGTTAATCTGATGGATTCGAAACGAGATGAGCGAGAAGCGTATATCGAGGAAACAGTCGAAGAGATTCGGTTGTCGACAGAGGAACTGGATATATTTGCAGAAATATACGGTCGCCCTAAGCATATTTATTCGATCTATCAAAAAATGAAGGATCAGAAAAAAGAATTTGAAGAAATTTATGATCTGTTAGCGATTCGAGTGGTTGTCGACACGATTAAGGATTGTTATGCAGTTTTAGGGGCTATTCATACAAAATGGAAGCCGATGCCAGGGAGATTTAAGGATTATATCGCCATGCCTAAAGCGAACATGTATCAATCGCTGCATACGACGGTGATCGGTCCGAAAGGGAATCCTGTAGAAGTTCAAATTAGAACCCATGAGATGCATGAAATTGCGGAATTTGGGGTTGCGGCTCACTGGGCTTATAAAGAAGGTAAAACAGAAAAAACACAAGATGATGGTACAGGGAAACAATTAAGTTGGTTCCATGAAATTATTGAATTGCAGGATGAAAGCTATGATGCTTCTGAGTTTATGGAAAGTGTCAAAGGCGATATTTTTAGTGATAAGGTCTATGTCTTCACACCGAAGGGAGATGTGACAGAGCTGCCAAAAGGCTCTGGGCCCTTAGATTTTGCTTACAACATTCATACAGAGATTGGCAATAAAACAACGGGCGCTAAGGTTAATGGGAAAATGGTTCCTTTAGATTATAAGATGAAGAATGGCGATATTATTGAAGTGTTGACCTCGGCCAATTCATTTGGCCCAAGTCGTGACTGGGTTAATATGGTGGCAACATCAAAAGCGCGCAATAAAATTAAGCGTTTCTTCAAGGTTCAAGACCGTGAAATGAATGTCAATAAAGGGAAAGACGCGATTGAAAAAACGCTACTCAGTCAAGAGTTCAGACCAAAGGATTTTCTCAATAAAACGGCATTAGCTGAGACGCTTGATCGCTTTAATTTTCAAACAGAGGACGATATGTATGCGGCAGTTGGTTTCGGTGAGGTAACGGCACAAATTGTGGTCAATCGCTTGACTGAAAAAGCTCGCCGAGAAATAGAAAAAGAGCGCCAAAAGCAAGAAGCAGAAGAGCTGATGAGTCAGCCTGTCAAAAAAGAACCAGAAAAGATGAAAGTTCGGCACGAAGGTGGCATTGTTATTCAAGGAGTGGAGAATCTGCTTATCCGCATTAGCCGTTGTTGTAACCCGTTACCGGGGGACGACATTGTCGGGTACATAACTAAGGGGCGAGGGGTGTCAATTCACCGAGCTGATTGCCCGAATATTGTCCACAACGAGGACGCTCAACAGCGCTTGATAGAGGTTGAGTGGGAAGATACAGCAGCTGAAAGTGGCAAAGAATATAGTGCCGATCTAGAAGTGTATGGATATAATCGTTCTGGTTTGTTGAATGATATTTTACAAGTAGTCAATGCGTCGACTAAAAATCTGATTGGCGTGGAAGCTAAGCCAAGTAAGAATAAGATGGCAGTGATTTTATTGACAATTTCGATTCAAAATCTGGCTCACCTAGAGCGAATTGTTGATAAGATAAAATCAGTGCCTGACGTCTATAGTGTTCGTCGAACAAAGGGCTAGAGAAAGGAACAATACCGATGAAAGTTGTGTTGCAAAAAGTAAGTCAAGCATCAGTCAGTGTTGATCAGCAGTTAATTTCTAGTATTGATTTAGGCTTAATGCTTTTAGTGGGCGTTAAAGAGGGCGACACAGAGAAGGAAGCAGATTTTTTAGCTAATAAGATTAGTAAGATGCGGATTTTTGAAGACAGTGATGACAAGATGAATTTATCGGTTCACGATGTCAAAGGTGAGATTTTATCTATCTCGCAATTCACTTTACTAGCTAACACTAAAAAAGGAAATCGGCCGAGCTTTACTGAAGCAGCTAAGCCAGATGAAGCGACTCGTCTCTATGCTTATTTTAATGAGAAGCTACGTGAGACTGGTTTGAGTGTGTCAGAGGGACAATTTGGCGCGCATATGGCAGTCAGTCTAATCAATGATGGGCCGGTAACAATTGTGTTGGATACAGATCAGCGTTAAGATAAAAAGGACTTCCCAAGTCAGTTGAATGGGAGGTCCTCTTTAACTATTTTGCTGTCAGGTAGTGAAATATAACTTATTTTTACATTATTAATTCATCGTTAATGAAATTGGAGCTAAGGTGATAAAAAACTAACTATCAAGTACGATAAAACCAGCTTTAGTTGGGTGGTCCATAATGATGTAGTTTTTGTATCTAATCATTTTGATAAATAATAAAAGATCACCGCCACATGCGACTAGATTTACTAAAGCTAAAAGGGCTGTAAAAACACTTGGTGCAATGAAGGAAATGATAACAGTGCCTGTGCCTAAAATTAGAAAAGGTAGAATTAAACCAACAAGATATTTTTTACCTGGCAAAGGGGTATCACAATGGCAAGAAGCAATCAACCAATGGAAGGTAAAATGGATATTTTTTATGTTACACTGTTTTGATAGACACCAGCCTAATCCATGTAAAAGTTCATGTATAGCTAGTGAAAGTACGAGAATTAATAGAAATTTTATAGTGAAAAAATTTCCAATAGAGGTAAGTTTACCATAATAGAGATATCTGTATACGACAACATATAGTAAAAGTGGGGGAGAAATGTAGAGAAACCCTCTAAAATTAGCTGATTTGTTAGTGAATGTTATTTCTTTAAGTTGTTTTGTGGTAGTAGTCATGATGCTTGTCCTCCTCAGTTTATTTTTATTATAATTGACATAAAAATAAAGAGGATACAATATTAGGTAAATAGGTGATTCTTATTGAAAATAGTGAAAAATGTTAAATATATGTATGTTTTAGAAGGAGGATTATGCACGAATTTGGAAAAGCTTTTAGAAGGCTAAGGAAAAACAAGGGACTTACAATGAAAGAAGTTGCGAAAGGGATCGTGAGTACACATTTTTTATCTGAGTTTGAAAAGGGGAATTCAGATATTTCATTAACAAATTTTCTAGCATTGCTGAATCGTCTTAATATCTCATTTGAAGAAATTTCGTATGCGCAGGAGTTCCCTTATTTTTCAGAGGTGGAACAGTTTGAACAAGAGTTGAGTATTTATTTTGAACAAGGGAATAAATGGTTGATTGATAAATTAAGTCAAAAATATGATAAAAAATATAAAGATGAAAAAAATGAAAGGTTTCATCACTTAAGTATAATGGCGAAAATTTTAGGTTATGGTAGTTCTTCAGTAAGTAGTGAAGAAAAAAATAAAATAGTTTCTTATGTGAAATCAATTGATGGTTGGGGGTTTTATGAATTTTTTTTATTTACAAATTTAACTTCATTATTTGATGTCCCCTATGTCAAAGCAGTGTATAAACAACAGGTAAAGAATTGTCAACAGCTTATGACAAGAACCGCCAATGCTCTGGTCCAACCGATAGAATTATTGTTACACATTTTGATTTTTTTCTATTTTCATCATGAATATAAAGAAGTGATAGTGGTTCTTGAATTAATAAAAAAATATGATGCAGGTAGTCCGCATCTTTTACGAACGATTGGTTTACGAATCTATCAAGAGTTTCTAGTGGCAGTGATTGAAGAGCAGATAGTTGACAGTGATGATGGACAGTCAGATTTAATTCTTGAATTTATTAGTTCTCTTAATGGATATGAATTGGTTGCTAATACATTGTTTCAAACTAAAACTAGAATTTACAATCAAGAGGGAATATCTTGAGTTATTTAGTTATAGAAATTTATGAGGAGATGATCAGCAACTGTTCCGTGATGTTAGTGTAGAATTCCATAGATGAAAGGAATGTGTCTGACTTTGGTGCGACAAATACAAGACCCATCAAAGAGCTAAAATATGGCAAGAAATTTATCAAAGGGGCTGTGACATAAGTGACGCCCCTCTTTTTGTTTCACGTATATTATGTGATAGACGTGTTCTAAAGGTCTGCTCATTATGTTTCACTACGCTTCGTTGTCCTAAACTTCTAAGCAACTAAAGTTGTAAGAGTTAAGGCTCTTCGATCTCAACAACTTCTAAATGCTAAAGTATTAAGAGTTACCATTATTCTTAGTACTTTAGCACCTAGAAATAAGGGACACCAAAGTTGCCGTAGTGTTCGGAGCAAAACGACTTTTGCCACAGCCTTTTTCTTATTGTGCTTGACTTAGGGAGAGGGGCATTGACTAACAGTTATTCTTTCTTAGTTTAAGCTTTTTAGTTGTTTTTTTAAGAGCAGTCGGACTTGCCCACCAACGGCTGTATCGTTCACAGAGGCATTTATTAACTCGACTTGTCCGTTATTTTTAGTCATGATGTCGGCCACAATAGATAGTCCTAAGCCAAAATGTCCACTTCCTCGATCGAAAGAAGACGTATAAAAACGCTCCGTGCCATTTTTCAAGGCTTCAGGACTAAAGCCTTCGCCAGAATCGGTAATGATCAATTGATAATCCGAGTGATGCTCCTCAAAGGAAAGTGTGATTGTACTTTGTTGAGGGGAGTAGTCAACTGCATTTTGAATAACATTTTGAAAGGCTTTAGTTATCTCTCCTGCTGAAATCAGCAAAGAGGATGTATCTTGGTTTTCTATGACAATATGGATAGCTTTCTTGGCAGCTAGGCCCTTTGCTAAACTGATCCATTCTGCAAGCAACTCAGTTGAAATAACTTCCTGTTTAGCTACTGTTGATTCAAGTCCAGAGAGCATTTTTAATTCTTCGATATATTGGCTAAGTCGTCCGACACCTTTATCAAGGTGAGAAAGTAGCTCGACTTGTTCCTCTGTCAAAGGAGTTTCTTCCAATAATTCAAGGTTGCCACTGATTAAAGTAAGGGGCGTCCGAATATCATGAGTCAGAGCTTGCAAGGTGTTTTCTTGATTTTTTTGAACGGACCACTGTTCCTGTAAGGCGCGGGCGAGTTCGTTTTTCATAACATTTAAGGAGTCTAGCACCTGATTTATTTCTAAAATAGTGCTATCAGGCACATCAAAGCTAAGGTTCATCTGCCTAATTTGATCATTGGTTTGGCTGATTTTGATGAGTTCTTTATTCACTTTTTTAGCAAAGTAACCAATAATCACAATAAAGCCAATGAGCCACAGAATGAAAGAAAGACAATAAAACAATAACTCGGCTTTTGGTAAGTAGTCTCTCAGTGTGGGTGAAACAAAATCACTCATCATTTGATAAGAAAGAACCATATCTTGAGAGTGGCCTTTTAAGTAAACAAATTTTTTTGACCCGAGAAAGCCTGTTGATTGAGCACGGCCTTCTTCTTTCGCTTTTTTTACGTAAGAAAGCTCCTTTTTGGGAATGGTGCTTATCAGAACCTTCCCTGATTTATCTTCTAACTGAGCCGTATATAAGCTTGGAAGCTCACTGATGTTGAACGTGTCATTAGCAAGCTGCTCATTGATAGACTGAACGCTTGATTCAGGATAGTCTGCGGGATAAGTCAAGTTATAGGTAATGGAGAATGTCACTAATAATAGCAGAAAAACAATGATCGCAGCAGACCAAATAAGTTCAAAAATAACGAATTGCGTCAGGACACTCTTTAATGTTCTATTGCCCATTTATAGCCAATCCCCCAAACTGTTTGTATTGGATTTACATCTAAAAGCTTAAATTTTTGCCTAATCTGCTTAACTCTTTCAGTAATAGTCGATTGACTATCGCCAGTGGCATCGTACCCGTAGACAGAAATGTAGATGTCTTCTTTAGAAAAGACTTGTCCTTTGTTTTTTAATAAAAAGAGACAAAGCTTGAACTCGCTTGCGGTCAAAAGTAGTTCTTTTTCGCCAACGAAGAACGTTTTTTGAATTAAATCACAACCGATTGTACCATCCATCAATCGAGAATGTTTTTCTCTGGTTTCCCGTCTAAGATGTGCAGCCACCCGAGCACGCAATTCCTTGATTGAAAAAGGCTTTGTGATATAATCATCGCCACCTGAAGCAAAGCCTTCTAATTTATCTTGTTCAAAATCTTTAGCTGTTAAAAATAAAACTGGGGCATCGATTAAGTGTCGATGCTCTCTTAAAAAGCTAAAGCCATCAATCTCGGGCATCATCACATCTAAAAGTAATAAATCACAGGTAGCCAGGTCTTTCGAGCTGACATCTTTTGCAGAATGCCGACTTACCACCTGATACAGATCTTTTTCCAGAGCTCTGCGAATCAACTCTAATAAGTCTAAGTCATCATCAATTACTAAAATACAAGCCATCATTAATCCTCCAAATTTCGTTTACCTTCCCATCTATTGTACCAAAAAATTAGTAGTAATAAGAGCACAATTGACAGAAGTAGAGTCATTGGAATGAGTTTCACCAATAGATCAGTCGCCATTTTAGGAGCAGTACCTGTTAGCAGTGTCCGTGCGGGAATCAGCCCAAAAACAGCACGTGGCATCCAAGTTGGCGGCACCAAAACCCACAGCTCTCCGCCTAAATTAGTCGTTCCCATTAGAATTCCCACAAGTAAAAAGAGAATCGCAGCAGTCAAAGTGCCCGTCATATCGAATTGATAGGCCGTCCAGATATAAATAAATATGAATGGGATCGTTAACAAGACGATATAGAAAAGATAGAGACCTAGTTGGGAAAAAGTTAGCCAGTTTCCGCGGAAGATAACTTGCATACTCGTGAAAGTAATCGTTGCTAGCAGTTCAACACCTAACAATATCACGAGAAGTAAGAGAGCTTTTGAACAGACCATCTTTGTTCTAGAACCCCCGATCTTTAGCTCATTAGCAAAGTTTCCAGCTTTTTTATCTAGTTGAATAATTAAGACAATCACGACACTTGAGATGAATTGAATAGCTAAGCCTAAGAAGAGAAAGAAATTCATATATTCTTGCTCAACAACTGCCTGTTCGGTGTGAGAAATGGCAAAATAGCCAAACATGATTAACCCATACAGAATGGGCAAACAAACGAGCATCGGTCTGATAGCGGTTCGTTTTGTTTTTAGCCAATGGGCGTAGAGTAGTTTAAGCATTTTTTTCACACCTTTCCTTTAGAATATAAACAAGACCTCCGAAAAGGATGAAGAGACCGATACCTAGGCCACAAACCAAGGTAATGGCGTGTGTGTCTAATAAATAACTATTGGCTTCAAGAAGTGTGCCATTTGGATGGATTCCTAGTGTCGCAGCCATTGCCCGTAAGCTATAGCTCCAAGGGAAAAGAACCCACCATGATTCGATTGCGACCGTGGCACCAATGACACTCAAGATAAAGTTTACCAGGATTACGACAAAATAATTGCTAAACTGATAGATAAGAAAGCTAAGTGGGATTAGTGGCAAGCTTCCGATGAACAAATAGCCAGTCGCTCGTAAGACACGTAGATAATCTAAAGGATCGTGAAGGAGTCCCTTCCCAATTGCCAAGATCACTAAAAATGACATCAATAAAATAGCACCGAGCTCTAGAGCAACTATCACTAGTTTGGCGAGGTAAAGCTTACCTGTAGAAATATCTAACGTGCGGTAAAAAAGGTCATTCTTATGTTTTTTCTCCTTCAGCAAGTTATTGCATGCAAGTATGCTGATAAATAAAGGCAAGATAAGTAATGGGTACCAGTTATAGGCAGTTGTCACTAAGTAGCTGTGACCATCGGCTTGAGTTCCCATTGTAAACGTCATTAATAAACTAAAACTGATAAAAATTAGTGGGATGATTAAAAATAGTTTTCTATTTGTAGAGCGTTTTTCTTTCAGCCATTCAGCTTTGATTAGAGCCATTAACCTTTCACCTCTTTCGTTGTTTTTCGGACAATCGTCATAAATAATTCCTCTAAGTCATGTTCATTTTGATTGTTTTTGCCTTCAAAGCCTAGCTGACCTTGGGAGATAATCCCGATATCATCTGCAACGTGTTGAACTTCTGACAACATATGACTCGATAGAATTACCGTAATTCCTTTGGTAGGAAAGGTCCGAATCAATTCTCTCAATTCTTGAATCCCAATTGGATCTAAGCCGTTTGTTGGTTCATCTAGAATCAACAGCTTCGGACTGTTTAAAAGAGCCATGCCGATTCCTAATCGTTGCTTCATTCCCAATGAAAAGTTTTTAGCGATTTTTTTACCAGTCTGTGATAATCCGACAATGGCTAAAACCTCATCAATTCTTTTTTCAGGTAGCTTTAAAAGCAGAGCTAGAACTTCCAAGTTTTCATAGGCAGTTAGATTGTCGTAAATCGCTGGCCCTTCAATCATGGAGCCGATCATCTGCAAATCACTGCGCTGCCAGTTGCGGCCCTCCACTAGAATGTCGCCACTAGAAGGCTTAAGAACACCTGTAATTAATTTTAGTAAGGTTGATTTTCCAGCGCCATTAGGTCCAAGTAGTCCGTATACAGACTGTTCTCTGACATGGATGGAAATATCAGTTAAGACCTGTTCATCTTTAAAATTTTTAGAGAGCTTCTTCGTTTCAATTATGTTTGTCATTTGTTATTCCTCCTATGAATCAAGAATAACGAGTAATTATAATTAAACTATAATTAAGTGATTTTTTTTGCGATTTATGAGAAAAAGCTTAAATTTATCATCGCTACGATTATTTGGTTGTATTAACTGGTGGAATCACTTATACTATTACTATTGTTTATAGAATTATAGTGATTTTTTTGGAGAGGATGAAAGTTAATGGCAGTATATGCACTCATTAGTGTGTCATTTCTAATGTTAATGTATCTGTTACAGAAAAAGGTTATTTGGTTTAGGAGGCCCTTGTTAGTTGGCTACGTTGTGTTTCAATTAACGTATCTTATTTGGAGAGTTACTAGTACGATTCCAACGAAAGATATTCCGAGTATCGTAGCTGGAGTGAGTTTATATACAGCTGAATTAATGGGATTTGTTCAGGCGATTTCGCTGGTGGTTTTATTCTGGACGCCCTATAAAAGACAGAGTCGTTATCTGACGGAAGAGGATTATCATCCAACTGTTGATTTATTAATTGCGACCTATAATGAAAGTGAGTCGATTTTGGCTACGACTATTGTGGGTGCATTGGCTATTGACTATCCGAAAGAGAAACTTAGAATTATTTTATGTGACGATGGTAATCGGGAATCAGTTAAAAAACTCGCTGCAGTTCATGGGATTGATTATATCGCTCGTCCCTCAAATGAGCATGCCAAGGCTGGAAATCTCAATTATGCGTTGACGCAAACAACCGGGGAAATTGTGGTCACCCAAGATGCCGACATGATTCCTAAACAAGATTTTTTAATCAAAACGCTGGCTTATTTCGATGATGAGAAAGTGGGATTTGTGCAATCGCCTCAAACTTTTTATAATGCGGACATTTTTCAACATAATCTTTATTTAGATAATCAGGTTAACAACGAGCAGGACTTTTTTATGCGCAGTTTACAGGAGGCGAAGGATCGGTTCAATGCTATTATTTATATTGGCAGTAATGCTCTTTTTCGCCGAGAAGCGCTGGAGTCGATAGGTGGATTTACAACAGGCGTCATAACAGAAGACATGGCAACAGGGTTATTATTAGCGAATGACGGCTGGAAAAGTGTCTATGTTAACGAAAGCTTAGCCGCTGGTTTGTCAGCGGAAACCTTGTCTGATTATATGAAACAACGTGATCGTTGGGGACGTGGCAATATTCAGGTAATCAAAAAGTACCCACTGAAACGGTTAAAAAATTTGTCGTTTGTCCAAAAATGGATGTATCTGGACGGTGTTCTCTATTGGTTATCTGGTGTGTACAAGCTGATTTATTTAATATTACCAACACTCTATATTTTGTTTGGCATCACGAGCTTACAGACGAGCTTAGAAGAGTTAATTGTCTATTGGTTGCCGGCGTTTTTATCTAGCCAATTAATGTTTAAGGCCATTACTCGTAACCGACATACAACCTTAATGAGTTACATCTATGAATTATCAGTCGCGCCGCAAGTTTTTTGGTCTGTTTTTAAAGAGCTGTTAATTAGCCCCAAGAAAAATAAGCAGTTCCACGTAACGATTAAGGGTGTAAGCTCGAATTCATCCTACTTTGATTGGCGAAATTGTGTCCCACAATTATTATTACTAACTCTCAATATTGCGGCAATTGCTGCAACGATGTATAAGTATTTTGTCTACGACTATTCGTGGCAAGAAGTTATTACGCTTAATTTATATTGGAATTTGTACAATATTATGGTTCTGACGATTACGATACTAGTTGCAGTCGAGCGTCCCCGCTTACCGTTAATTATGGAGTTGAATAGTGACGGGAGTTTGCTGGGGAGTGGCGATCAGGTATTGCCTGTTACCGTTGTCGCAATTAGTCAAAGAAGACTTGTTTTAAGCCTTTCTCAAGAATGCTTACAGGCTATTAATGAGGAGCTAAAAACAACTAAATGGTCGATTTCTTTTGAAGGGTTAGAAACAGTTTCCCTGAGATATGTGCGACAAAAAGCGATTAAAGAGGAACAATTACTCGTATTTAAACGAAGACGAATTAGCAAGAACAATTATTATAAATGGTTATTACTTATTTTTTCAAACCCAGAGATTTCCTTGGGGAATGTCAATGATAACCTACCAAATCGCTTAAGAACCTTGAAAAAACACTTTGATAATAAAAAATATGCCAAAAAGATGGAAGGTCTCCTGCTTAGAGAGCAAAAGTAACATGGAAAGTTAAAAGGTGAGTCGAAAGTAATTCCTACTTTCGGCTCACCTTTTATTATCTCTCATTATTTACTGACTAAAATACTCATCAAGTGCCTCAGATACAGCTGAGGCAACTTGTCTTTGGAATTTTTTTGTTTTAAAGGTATGAGCATCATTGTCATTATTCATATAACCTAGCTCAAGTAGTAGCGCAGGGCGCTCATTTTCTCTCAGAATTTGGTAATCACCGATGTCAATTCCACGGTTATCTAAAGGAAGTTCTTTCTCTAGGTGGCGGTTGACGGTTTCTGCTAGTTTCAAATCATTTTCATCAGAATAATAGGTAGTAAAACCAGTTGCTTCATTGCTTCTTTCTGTCGAATCATAGTGGAAGCTGATAAAAGCATCAGCTCGTTTTCGGTTACTGATTAACGCAATATCGCCTAATTCAACTAAGCTATCATCGTCTCGAGTCAGAATAACATTGGCCCCTAATTCCTTGAGTGCTGCTTCTACATAATGGGCAGTAGCGAGAGTGACGATTTTTTCAGAGATTGTTTCGTCATTACTTTGAGCACCAACGTCACTACCTCCATGACCAGGGTCTAGGACAATCGTTGCTTCGGCAATGGAGCTAGCCTTTTTGGTATTTTTACCGACTTTTTCAAAACTCACTACCCAATTGGCAACATAACCTGTGGCGCCTGTTTTTGTTTCAACTTGATACCATTGGCCATCACGTTTTTTAAAGGTCAGTTCTTCGCCAGCTTTTAAGGTAGCCACCACACCTGATTCAATTGTAGGTGAGGCCCTCACTTTAGCATTATCGTCGCGAGCAAAAAGCTGATCTGTATCAATCACTTCTTTTTCTTCCTTAGTAGGGGCTCCTAGAGTCAGAAGCTTAGAATAAATCCACCCCTTCTTTTTCCCAACAGAGACGTTTGACCAACCATTTTTCTCTGAGGTGATCGTGACGGTTTTGCCTTTTTTCAAGGTTTTAACCACGTCTGAATCTAGATTAGGGCTTTCACGTAATTTAGTGTCAGCAGTATTAATAGTAGCAATTTGATTGGTTGGCGGACTATCTTGACTATCGTCGAAGAGCCAGCTAGCTACCCAGCCCGTTTGCCGACTTTTTAAGCGAACTTGGTACCATTGTTTTTTTTCTTTTAAGATGACCAATTTGTCCCCACGTTGAACCTGAGTTGAAATTTCATTGTCAATACCAGGACCAGTTCGCACATTCATGGCGATTGAGGTAACGGTAATAACTTTATTTTTGCCAAAGCTCATAAATGCCAAAGCGACCACAATGATAATCGCCGCATTGAGAATAATAAGCTGATGTTTTATATAAAAATCTAAATACTTTTTCACACTATTTTTCCTCACTTAACTTGTCTTAGAAAGAGATAGGACAGAAAGCCCATCCTTATTTGTTAGGTAGTAGTTTCCTAATAGTCTAAAGTCAAACAATGCTTGGTAGCATGTCAGCAATTGACCAATAGTATCAAGTAATGCACAAATACTTTTTCTATTATACCAAAGTTTCAGTCAGATAACCTAGCTTAAGGTGATTCGTTATCAAAACTACATCAAGTTGTAACACTGTCATTGGGTTAGAGCCAAATAACTATTATGGGGGATCGTTTATGATTGGTAAGGTGAAATTTTATTATATTTGTCCCACTAATTACATAAATTATGGTAAAATTAACATTATGTTTAATAAACCATGTTAATTGTAAATGTGATAAGACATTCATCTATCTTATCGATCGAAAAACACTCTTTTTTCGAAATAAGGGCCGTGGTTTATTTAATTGCCACTTCATAGGTCTTTTGGTTCGTAAATAGGGTGTTTAATGAAGTGGTATGTAGCAAGATAACTAATTACTAAAGCACTCTGAATCAAAGAAAAGCTATTTAAGAAGCAATCAAAATTATCCAATCAGTGACGAATAATAAAACGCTAGCGGAAAAACTAAGGAGGTTCTAATGAAAATTGACTATGATAAAAAAAAGAACGATATAAATGAGGATTATCTAAAAAAGACTCAAAAATTAGAAGAAATGTTGACCACTATTTCGGAAGAAAAACAGAATTTTTTTCATTATTTAGACGATTTTGCCGAGAGAATACGATATACCGCACAGCAAAAGGCTGATAAGTCTGCTTCTCATCAACAAGAGTCGCAAGAAGAAGGGCAAGTACCGACTCAAAAACTACGCACAGATATTAAATCTCAACTAGAAGATAATCAAGCTGTCTATCAACAGTTACTACAAGTCTATGAAGACGTAGCTAAACCAAAAAAACGTTGAACCAACAGCTTACATTATTAGTAAGGAGAGATTAAGGTAGATAAATTCATAGGTCTTGTCTCTGTCTCAATTAAGAAAAACTTGACATTTTAAGCCTCATCTAGTAAGTTAGATAATAATACATAAGAAATCAATGATAGAGACAGTAACTTTTTCTTTTTAATGCAGAGAGACTTATCGTGGCTGAAAGTAAGTCTAAAAAGAGACCAGTGAAGGACACTCTGGAGATGAATAGTGCAAAGCTATTCCGTTGCGAGCGTTAATCGTTAAAGTGGAAAGAGCAATCTTTCAATCTAGGTGGTACCACGTATGTCTACATTCGTCCTTGTTTATTTAATTAAACAAGGACTTTTTTCGTTTTTTAAAGACTTACAAGGCTGATTATCGTTAAGATAGTGTGGCCAAATGACATAATTAAAAGAGAGGGGTCTTATCAATGGCTTATCAAAAACCAAAAGGCACAGCCGATATTTTACCGGGAGAATCAGAGAAGTGGCAATTTGTTGAAGAGACAGCGCGTTTACTTTTCAAGGATTACGAATTTCATGAAATTCGCACACCGATTTTTGAGCACTATGAAGTGATTTCTCGCAGCGTGGGAGATACGACGGACATCGTTTCTAAAGAGATGTATGATTTTCATGATAAAGCCAACCGTCACATTACACTACGACCTGAGGGAACGGCGCCAGTCGTTCGGTCGTTTGTTGAAAATAAGTTGTTTGGACCTGAATTTCAAACGCCATTTAAAACCTATTACATGGGGCCAATGTTTCGTTATGAGCGTCCGCAAGCAGGACGTTTGCGTCAGTTCCACCAAATCGGGGTAGAGGTATTTGGCAGTGACAATCCTGCGACAGACGTGGAAACAATGATGATGGCGATGGATTTTTATGAGCAACTTGGTGTAGAGCACATTCGTTTAGTGGTTAATTCCTTAGGGTCAAGAGAAGACCGTCAAGCTTATCGTCAAGCGTTAATTGATTATTTAGAGCCTCATTTTGATGGATTGAGTGCGGATTCGCAAACCCGTTTGCATAATAATCCTTTGCGAGTTTTAGATAGTAAGGATAAAAAAGATCAGGTGATTGTCGAAAATGCGCCATCTATTTTAGATTATTTAGGAGAAGAATCAGCGGCGTTTTTCAATCAAGTTAAAGAGATGCTGACGGCATTAAACGTAGACTTTGAAATTGACCATAGAATGGTTCGAGGCTTGGATTATTACAATCACACTATTTTTGAAATTATGAGTGATGCGCCAGGCTTTGGTGGTGCCATTACAACTATTTGTGCAGGGGGTCGGTACGACGGCCTAGTGGCAGATTTAGGTGGACCAGAAACCCCTGGCTTCGGCTTTGCCTTAGGGATTGAGCGTGCGATTATCACAATTGAAGCAGAAGGTGTGGAAATTCCGCAATTGAATCAGGTTGATGCTTATGTGGTTGCCTTAGGGGAAAAGACCAATCTTGAGGCGTTAAAACTAGTTCAAAGTGTTCGCCGAGCTGGTTTTTCAGCTGAACGTGATTTCATGAATCGAAAGGCGAAAGCCCAATTCAAATCGGCAAATAAATTAAATGCCACGCTTGTTTTAACCCTAGGGGAAACGGAATTGGCAGAAGGACATGTGACGATTAAGCAAATGGCGACTGGTAAAGAAAAGAAGGTGCCATTGATGGATGTTTATACTCGTTTTGCTGATGTGTATGATGAGTTAACAGAGGCTTAAAAAATGACAATTGATCAGTGAAGGGAAGAATTTATAATGGCAAAAAGAACAAATTATTGTGGCGATATTTCTAAAAAAGACTTAGGCCAGATTGTAACGCTTAAAGGCTGGGTTCGCAAACGTCGTGATCACGGTGGGGTTATTTTTATCGATTTAAGAGATAGAGAAGGGTTTGCACAGGTTGTTTTTAACCCTGAAAAATCTCGCGCGGCATGGGAGATTGCTGATACATGTCGGACTGAGTACGTCATTGAAATCACAGGTGAAGTGATTAACCGTGACCCAGAGGCAATCAATCCGAAGATGAAGACGGGTGAATTTGAAATCATGGCAACAGAGATTGAGATTTTAAATACCTCAAAAACAGTGCCATTTGGGATTGAAGATGGGACTCCAAGTAATGATGAACTTCGTTTGAAATACCGTTACCTAGACTTACGTCGTCCGGAGATGCTTGCGACAATGCGTCTTCGTCATGAGGTGACAAAGTCAGTCCGTCATTTCTTAGATGACAATGAATTTATTGATGTTGAAACCCCCTATTTAAATAAATCAACACCAGAAGGCGCCCGTGATTATTTGGTCCCTTCACGGATTCAAGCCGGTCATTTTTATGCACTGCCACAATCGCCACAAATTACGAAACAATTGCTGATGGCGGCTGGCTTTGATCGTTATTATCAAATCGTTCGTTGCTTCCGTGACGAAGATTTACGTGGTGACCGTCAACCAGAATTCACACAAATTGACATTGAAACGTCCTTTTTAACACCAGAGGAAATTCAAGATTACACTGAAAAAATGCTGGCAAAGGTTATGAAGGATGTTCGCGGAATTGAGATTCCCACACCGTTTCCACGCATGAGCTACGATGATGCCATGGCTCGTTTTGGAAATGACAAGCCTGATACACGTTTTGGTATGGAGCTGATTGATTTAGCTGACGTGGTAAAAGAGGTTGAATTCAAGGTCTTCCAAATGGCTCTACAAGCTGGTGGTCAAGTGAAAGCTATCGTAGCTAAAGGGGCTGCTGACAAGTATTCCCGTAAGGATATGGATAATCTTGGCACGTTTATTAGCCAGTATGGTGCCAAAGGTTTGGCGTGGTTAAAGGTTGAAGCAGACGGACTTAAAGGCCCAATTGCCAAATTCTTAACGGATATTGAAGCTGAGCTGATCGCCAAAGCAGGCGCAGAAGTTGGCGATATCATCATGTTCTCGGCAGATAAAGCAGAGGTTGTTGCGGCATCATTAGGTGCTTTGCGCAGTCGTTTAGGTAAAGAGTTAGAGCTGATTGACGAGTCAAAATTCAATTTCTTGTGGGTAGTTGATTGGCCGTTATTAGAGTATGACGATGAAGCTAAACGCTTCACCTCTGCTCACCATCCATTTACGATGCCGAAAGAGAGCGACCTACCGTTGATGGACACAGCACCAGAAAAGGTTTATGCAGAAGCTTATGATGTTGTTTTAAATGGCTATGAACTGGGAGGCGGCTCAACACGGATTCACAAGCGTGAGGTTCAAGAGAAGATGTTTGAAGTTCTTGGCTTTACTAAAGAAGAGGCTGAGGAGCAATTTGGTTTCTTACTAGATGCACTAGAATACGGCTTCCCACCACACGGCGGAATTGCCTTAGGTCTGGATCGTTTGGCAATGCTTTTAGCTGAAAAAGACAACATTCGTGAAGTGATTGCCTTCCCTAAAAATAATCGAGCAATTGATCCGATGAATGAAGCACCAGGTAAAGTGTCACCTGCTCAGCTCTTTGAGTTAAGCTTAGATGTGACGGTTTCTGACGAATAAGTAAAGCCGATAGTTTGGCTGGCGATATAGGAAGGCCTTTTCAAGATATTCTTTTCAGAGAATATACAAGGAGAAAAGCTCTTTTTCTCGCTTAGTGGACAGACAAAAGCAATGATTAATGAGATAAAAATACAAAGAAGCATGATGAAGTACCGCTCAATTATTTTTGATAATACTGATAAAAATTAACTGAATAATATCTGTGTGGTAATATTGTTTTGAAAAGAAAATATTTAATTTATAGAGTTAAGATAATCGACTAATTAACTCAAAAACGATTAAAAGTACCATTAAGACTAAAGAAATTAAAAAGACTCCAGAAAAAGAGTTCATCAAAACGATGATGTCATTTCTGGAGTCTTTTTAGGCTAATTGATTGAAAAGAATTTCATTCGTAAAAAGGTGTTTTCTTTTATATCGGTTGATTTGTGGTACCAGCCTTTTAAAAAGTTCTGATTCAACATGGCTATTCAAAATGGACAGCATCTGAGTGGTCGATAACCAAATCGGAAGCCATACAATTAGGTTCTTCCTTTTTTAAACTCTTGCTACAAAGAACTTCCTTTTGACGAACACTCTCTTTCTATAATCTTCTGTAATTAATTAAGGATAGCGATTCTCTTCACCCGCTAGTCTAAGGTTAGCAGGTTTTGTTTTAGTTGTTCCTTCTTGTTTTTATTCAAACATCTGTAATTGACAGGAATGGATGAAAGAATAAGGTTGAGTCCAACAGTTTTCATTAGCGTAATTACAGGAGAGTTGGTAGTAATGAGCATTATTTTAAACGGTTACTTTTTGATGAGCTGATCTTGATAAAAAATAAACTCATTGTATTAATTTTCACAGTTCATTAGGATTTGTATTTTGAGTGTTAAATGAAAGGTTAGATGCTTAATACGGTCTGATATCAATAATAAATTTTCTGTTGTTTTTTTTGTTATACCGAAAATATATGGGAAGCTGTTATCTATGAGATACGCGTTATTTTTTAGGTTCTATGACAAGCGCTGTATAAGTAAGTTTTAGTATCTTAGTCATCGTTCATACAGTCTTTTACAATAGGTCAATTAGCTAGACTTTTAGGTACGGATATAAACACTCGTCAAAACAGCTGCATTTTGAGCCTCACTTTTAAGTGAGGATGGAAAAAAGGGGGATGTCACTCTCCCTTCTTTTTCATGTATATTGCGAGATAAACGCTTTCCAAAAGTTCGCTTACTACGCTTCGTTGTCCTAAACTTCTAGGCAACTAAAGTTGCAAGAGTTAAGGCTCTTTGATCTCAACAATGTCTAAGTGCTAAAGCGTTTAGATGTTGAAGGTACGGCAATTTTTTTGAACCTGAGTAATCGAAATTACTGATTGTTCGGGTTCTTCGAGATCGCTCGGAGCAGAGTTATTTCTGTCATAGTTCCCATTACTATATGTTTGTTCTATTAAAAAAACTTTCCAATCGCAGACGTTAACGAAGAGAAAAGTTCTATAAATGATGTTATTTAATAAATAAAAGTATTGACAGCGTTTTCGTTTAATTGTACACTGTGGGCGTTAGGAACGACCCAGACAATTACATACAAACCATTGGCTACTGTCTCCGGGGTTGGCGCCCCAGAGCTAGTATGAAGCCTTGACCAATCAGCATAACCTGACTAATCAAGCACCAATAGGCTAACGCCGAAGCGCTAACACCTCTCATTATACGTAACCTTGACTTGTTTTTCTAGTCTTTTTTAAGTAACGAATAAAAGAGAGGCAGATGGGGACCCATCGAGCGGCTTATTTACGGCTGGATTCTATCCATTTTAGCGACTATTGAAGCGATATTAGACATGACGTCTGATATCGCTTTTTTTGTGGAGTGCGTTTGTCGTACAATATACGTGATACAAAAAAGGATCGTGATTTATATCACAATGCCAATCAAGTTAGCGCTAGGTTTGTATGTTTGAGAAAGGGAAGTGGGCTGACGAGCTCTTTAACTGAGTATGACAAGCTATAGATTGTCACCCTCAGTTAGGCCTAATAAGACGTAATCGAGACTATCAGCTGATGGTTGTATATGCCCTACCAAACTTAGGAGGAGGATGCACATGTTAACCCTCAATATGGGATCTGCCTTAGCGATTGTCGTACTGATCATGCTAGTCGGCGATCTGATCTCAACTTTTTCAAAAGGCCGTGTGCCACAAATGTTAGTGGTAGCTGTTATTTTTTTAGTTGGATTTTGGACGATTTTTCCGAAAGATATCTTAGAGATATCCGGAATCAAAACCTTATCCGATATTATGATTTCCTTTATTTTAATTCACGTCGGCACCATGTT